>JAOUEU010000013.1 GCA_029858555.1 Candidatus Zixiibacteriota bacterium | reverse complement strand
AGGGCTCATCCTGACGAGTGCCGATGGCCCGGAAGTGACTGTCATAAATGCACCGATTCATAATCGAGCCGCAGTGGCGCTGGTCGACGGCGAGCCGCGTGGGGCCGAAGTGTCCGGATTCACCATATCGGGCGGCGGTAAAGCGGGAATTCTCTGCGATGGCGCTACCGTCCGGATACGGAACAACATTATCACGGGCAACTGGAGCACGGCCGATGAATACGGCGGGGGAATTGACCTTAACAACAGCTTCGGCTCATCGATCCGCAGCAATATTATCCACAACAACTCCGCGGCTACCTACGGAGGGGCGATAAGTATCGAGAAAAACAGTTTTTTGGACACGGTGGCGTACAACGTTATCTATAACAACCACGGTCACGGGGAGATTCGCTGCCTCGACAACGTGGTCGGCCTGCAGATATACAATAATACGATATCGGTCGGGGCAACTACCGGTATCACGTGTCACGTTAACGGGACCGCTTATATTCGAAACAACATTATTTTTGACGCGGCCGATATGGCGGTCAGGGTTTCGGCGGGTAGTGTCGTCGCGGAATACAATTGCACGTTCGATAATGACTCCGGCTCATACAACTTCACGCCGGGGAAAGGCAACATATACGAGAACGCCGAGTTTGTTGACCGGGCCGGGCGCAACTATGAGCTAACCCGGACGTCCCCGTGCATCAATGCCGGCCACCCTGACGCCGCCTTTGTCGATCCGGACGGGACGAGGAATGATATGGGGGCGCGGCCTTACTGGTTCGAACTGCCATACCCTCTGCGCCTGGGTCCGGCGTCCGAAGACAGCACGCATGTGGTCAGCCACACGCCCACGTTCACCTGGTTTTTCTATGATGTTGGCGGGACGCCGACAGCCTATGAAATCGAAGTTGGCACCGATGCCGACTGGGAAACGGCCGAGATGTGGTCGAGCGGGGAAGTGCTGTCGCCCGATACGCAGGCGGTGTACGCGGGCCTGCCACTGGTTGACGGAGCGGCATATTACTGCCGGGTGCGGCTCAATAACGGCATCCGGTGGGGTGGGTGGTCAGACAGCCGGTTTTGGATGAATACTGCTCCCTCGGTGCCGGTGCCGAGTTGGCCCACGGGAGAATCACCGGCGAATGTAGCCGGAGTGCTCCTGGTGGCAGACAATTCCGCGGATGCTCAGCTTGACCCGCTTGTGTACGATTTCGAAGTATATGGCGACGCGGCTTTGACGGTCCTCGTGGAGAGCAGGTATGGTATTCCCCAGGAGACCGACCAGACGACATCGGGTCACATTGCGGGATTGGCGATGGGCGAGCAGTACTGGTGGCGATGCCGGGCGTTCGACGGGTACGAGTACAGCGACTGGACGGCGCCGGAGACGTTTGTGACTCGCGGAAGCGGCCTTATCCGCGTGCCCGAAGACCGTGCGACGCTTCAGGATGCGATAGACGTGGGCCTGGACGGGGACACGGTGCTGGTGGCGGCCGGCGAGTATTACGAGAATATCGATTTTCTGGGAAAGGCGATCGTGGTCACCACTGCCGAGGGGCCCGGTGTGACAAGGCTGCAACCGGCCGTGGCTGACCAGACCACCGTATCCATGGTATCGGGTGAGGGGGTGGGGACCGAGTTCAGCGGCTTTACGGTCGCCGGGGGCGCGAAAGGCAGCACCGTAAGGATCGCCAATAACGCCCGGGCGCTGATTACACGGAATATTTTTACGGGCTATGCCGGCGACCGGGTGGTCATCCAGTGCGATGTGCCCGATGCGACGATCCGCTATAATCTGTTCTATGGGAACCAGGGTATCGGATGTGTCGGCATTTATTCCGGCTCGGCAGATATCATCAACAATACTTTCGATAACAACAGGCGCGGTTTTTTCACTATCAGTGGTGCGGGCATCGCGAAAAACAATATCGTGACCAACTCGACCGAGTTCGGCATCTCGACGTCAAGCGGTTTTACGGAAGTCAATTATAACAATGTCTGGGGCAACAATCCGGACTATAACGGCCTGGCCGGCGGTGTCAGCGACATTTCACGGGACCCGCTATACGCAGACGGGCCGAACCGTGACTACAGCCTCCAGTCGGAATCACCGTGCATCGACGCCGGGGATCCCGGCCTGGGGTATCTCGATCCGGATGCGACGCGCAACGACATGGGGGCGTTTCCCTTCGACCAGGAACTACGCCTGCCCCTGCCGGTGGCTCTTAACCTGGGCGGCGAGCTTGTCTCTCATGTCCTGAACCATCAACCGACGCTGTACTGGACCTTCTACGATACGAGCGGCAGCCAGGCGGCCTGGGAAGCCGAGTTCGGCACGGACCGTGACTGGACCACGGCGGAGATGTGGGACACGGGGCCGGTCTACTCGTCTGATACGTCCGTTGCTTATGCGGGCGCGGCCCTTGCCGACGGAGTCACCTATATGTATCGGTTGCGCGTAAACAACGGCGCGATCTGGGGTGACTGGGTTGAAGCCTCTTTTCATGTAAACTCGGCACCGGAGCCGCCCGGACCGGCCTGGCCGATCGGGCAACTGCCTGTCAAGCCGGTGGCACTTCGCCTGAGAGTGGCGAATGCGGTGGACACTGAGATGGATTATTTGACGTATGACTTCGAGGTGTATTCCGATTCATTCCTGACTTCGGTGGTTTTCGCTGAGTACGGCGTGGCGCCCCAGCCGGATACGACGCGGTCGGGCATTGTCGGGGCGGTGGAAAACGACCGGCAGTACTGGTGGCGCGCCCGGGCTTCCGACAGTTTCGAATACTCGGAGTGGTCGCCGGTGGAGTCATTCGTGACGCGGGGGACGGGCATCATATACGTTCCCGAGAATTTTACGCGGATAAAAAACGCGATCGCGGCGGCCGGCAACGGTGACACGGTCCTGGTGGCACCGGGAATTTACACGGAGAACCTCGACTTCGGGGGCAAGACGATTGTCGTGACGAGTGCGCGGGGTCCGTCGGTGACCACGTTAAGCTATGCCAACTCGTATTTGAATGTCTTGAGGATAGCCAGCGGAGAAGGCCCCGGAACGGAATTCAGCGGTTTCGCCGTCGATGGGAGCAACATCCCGGTGGTGGTAAACATCGGCGGTGGCGCCCAGGCGCTGATTGCGAACAACATATTCTTCGGCCACTCCGACTCGGCCAATCCGGTAGTCAAGTGCGCTGGTGTGCATGCCACCGTGCGGGGCAATCTATTTTACGATAATACCGGTTCCAGTTGTATAGTCGGTTCGGCGGGAACAGTCGATATCGTCAACAACACCTTCGACGGTAATGGGCTTGCCATCGGCGCCATGAGTGGTTACAGGAAAGCCACGGTAAAGAATAATATCGTCACGCATTCATCCACCTACGGGATTTTCACGAACAGCATCTTCAAAGAGTTAGACTATAACGACGTATGGAACAACGCGCAGAATTACGGCGGTTGCGCGGGCGGGCCCAACAGCATCTCTGATGACGCGCTTTTCAGTGACGCCGCCGGCCACGACTACAGTCTGCAGGAGACCTCACCCTGTATAGACGCGGGTGACCCTTCCGCGCAATATCTGGACCTGGACGGCACAAGGGCAGACATGGGCGCTTATCCCAGGCTGCTGGATTTCCCCATAGCGACGGCCCTGAACATGGGGGCAGAAGACAGCACCCATGTCATGAACCACAACCCGGTAATACGGTGGTCATATTATGATACGCTGGGAGCGCAGACAGCCTACGAGCTGGAGGTGGGCAGCGACGACGACTGGTCGGCCGCCGAGATGTGGGCTCCCGGCCAGGTTATCTCGGCCGACGCGTTCAGGACCTATGCGGGAGCTGCCCTGATGGACGGCGTTGACTACTGGTGCCGCCTGCGAGTGTCCAACGGAGTTTTGTGGGGAAGCTGGCGGCAGCATCGGTTCCACATGAATGCGACGCCGACAATCCCAGATCCTTTCAGGCCGTTGACGGGTACCGCCGTCAACGCGCTGGAGGTGCGGCTGGCGGTGAGCAACTCCAGTGACAGTGAATCAGACGAGTTGAGCTATGATTTCCGCGTATATGCAGATCCGGAACTGACGGTGGTGGTCGTCGAACAGACGGGTGTAGCCGAGCAGAGCGGGGTGACCGCGACGGACCACATTCCGGACCTTGATATGGGCCCGAATTACTGGTGGCTGAGCCGGGCGTCCGACGGATTCGAATACTCCAACTGGTCGTTTCCGCAGAGATTCTCGTTGCGCGGACCGGCGGTGGTAGAGGTTCCGGGAGAATATCCGACCATCCAGGGCGGCATCGATGCCGCGGGTCCGTTTGACACCGTGCGAGCAGGCCCGGGAGTATATATCGAGAACCTCGAGATCGACGGTAAGGACGTAGTTGTGATGAGTTCAGACGGTCCGACGCAGACGGTTTTGAAGCCGCAGCGGGACTCGGCCCATACGGTGTATCTGGGTCCTTCTCTCGGCAGCGGTGCAGAACTGAGCGGGTTCACGATTACAGGTTTGACATATGCGGCCTTCCATATCTACACGGTTTTCGTCGGGGACAATTCGTCGCCGCTGATATCTCGCAACATCTTTTATGGAAACCTGAGCGGCGCTGAGATCATGGTGAACAGCGGGGCTCCGAGGATAATCAACAACACGATCATACCGGCTGCGTTTGGCATTATGGCGAGCGCCAACAGCGGGGCAATTGTCAGAAACAATATTATTGCCTATAGCAATTTCGCCGGCGTGTCCGGCACGTTTAAGGAGCTGGACTACAACGACTTCTGGGGAAACGGGTTAGAGGATTATTCCGGCGGGGCGACGCCGGGGGCGCATGACATATCGCTGGATCCGCTCTTCGCGGACACGGCCGGGCATGATTACCATCTTTTGCCCGGTTCTCCGGTGGTGAACGTCGGTGATCCCGACCCAGCTTACAACGACCCCGACGGCTCGCGGAACGACATGGGGGCGCTGCCGGAAGAAGTCACCCGGCCGATAGCGGCCGGGCTGACAATCGTCGATGAGGAAATCCAGCGAGTGGTCAATCATTCTCCGATATTTGCCTGGAGTTACGTGGACGAAGGCGGCGGCCAGGTTCGGTTCGAGATAGAAGTGGGCGATGATCCGTACTGGCGGACGGCCGACCGCTGGAGCAGCGGCATAATGGAATCGGCGGATACGTCGGTTGTCTACGCCGGTGAGTGGCTGCGTGACGGCGATGAATACTTGGCCCGGGTGCGCGTTTCCGACGGAGTGACCTGGGGAAGCTGGCGGGTGATGGCTTTCAGGATGAATGCGGCCCCGACCACGCCGACGGCAAAAAGTCCGGTGGCCTCTTCGGTAGTGCACGTCAACGCGGTGAGGCTAATGGTCGGTAATGCTTCTGACGGTGACGATGACACGCGGACGTATGAGTTTGAGATTTATGCCGACGAGCTATTGAGCCAGCTTGTCTGGAGTGAAGTGGCTGTGGCGGAAGGAGTCGATTCCACCACGTCGAGTCTTGTTGGCGGGCTTGGCGAGGATGTCTCACTGTGGTGGCGGGGGAGGGCTTTCGATGGATACGAATTTTCGAGCTGGACCGATTCGATACCGTTCCAGACGCGCGGGCCGGGAGTGATTCGAGTGCCGGGGGACGCGGCGACGATACAGGCGGCCCTAGACCAGGCTGAAAAGGCCGACACCGTGCTGGTGGCGCCCGGAGAGTATCATGAGAACATTGATTTTTCAGGTAAAAGCATCAAGTTGATCGGAGAGGGCGGGGCGGCGCAGACGGCTCTTATTCCCTACGATTTGTTCATGCCGGTGGTGACGATCGCGAGCGGTGAGGGCCCGGAGACGGAGTTCAAGGGGTTTGATGTTTCGGGCGCATCCAGCTTGTCCAGCCACAATGCGGTGATAGAGATCGACAACGGAGCGGCGCCGACGATCAGGGAGAACGTATTCCACGATAATTTCTTGAGTTTAGGGTTTGTGGGCCGAGTGATCAACTGCGGGACGGCGGCAGCCGTCATCACCGACAATGTCTTTTTCGACAATTACGGCCGAGTGTGTGTGTTACTGTCAGAGGATGCATGGAAACCACTGGTGGCCAACAACACTTTTGACGGCAACTACGGCGGCATAGAGGTGCTTGGGAACGCTATTCTTGTCAACAATATCATCACCAATTCGGCGCGGGCGGGAATTACACATAGCGCGCCGAACATGCCCCAAGCCGATTATAATTGCCTGTATAACAATAATCCCGATTACATGTACGGCGAAGCGGCGCCGCACGATATAGGCGTGGACCCGCTGTATGTCTCGCGGGAGAGTCATGATTACTCGCTGCAGTTACTGTCGCCGTGTATCGATGCCGGGCACCCGGGTTATGAGTACGTCGACCCGGACGGCACGCGCGACGATATGGGGGCGATTCCGTTCGCCCAGGACAACCAGCCTTTTGCCGGTTTCCTCAATTTGGGAGAGGAAGACCTTACCCGCGTGGCCGCTGATGCCCCCGTTTTCTACTGGACATTCATGGATGGGGCACAGCCGGGCCAGGCAGCCTACGAGGTCGAGGTGGGCACGAATGACGACTGGTCGGTTGCGGAGATGTGGGCGACCGGCTCGGTGCCATCGGCGGACACGTCTGCGGTATATGCCGGTCTGGCGTTTGAAGAAGGGAGTGAGTATTTCGGCCGGGTACGTGTCAACAATGGGATTGATTGGGGCGGCTGGAACAAGATAGCGTTCAGGATGAACATCAGGCCCACAGCGCCGTTGCTGCTGCGTCCGGTTGATCTGGACACGGTGCCGTACGAGTATGTCAGGTTCGTGGCCGAGCCTTCCGTTGACGGCGACGGCGACGGGATGGCCTATGATTTTGAGGTCTATGCCGATGAATCCCTGTCGATGTTGGTGGCAGCCGTGGTCGGCTATGTACCGTGGAACGAAATCAAAGTAACTACGGATTATGTTTCCGGTCTGGCGGCCGAGGAGCAGTACTGGTGGCGGGCCCGGGCCAGTGATGCCTATGAGTATTCGGACTGGTCGGAAGTCAGAACTTTCGTGACGAGGGCGGAGACGGTCATACATGTGCCCTCCAGCTACGCGACAATCGCCGAGGCGGTGGCAGCAGCGGAGGACGGGTTTACCATTGTCGTGGCGCCGGGCGTGTACCAGGAATACATCAGCATTGTGAGTAAACAGCTTATTGTGAGAAGCAGTCACGGGCCGGAGGTGACCATAATAGAGCCTTCTGTGATGGCCACTGAGATACTGCACCTGAAAGGCAGTCCCCCGGGCACCGAGTTCAGCGGTTTTACTATCAGGGGGAACGTGAGAGGCTCGCTGGTCAACGTGACATCCGGTTCTCAGCCATTGATTAGCGGAAACATCTTCACCGACTGCGAGAACGAGGAATCCGTGGTCCGCTGTCAATCGTCGAGTCCTGTTATACGGAATAACGTTTTCCGCGGCAACAGGGCAAGCAGTTGCGTGTTCGCTTTTGGCGGTTCGCCTACTATTTTGAATAACACTTTTGACAGTTGCCCGGTAGCGGTCCTCCTGGGATTCACGTCCGGGCTTTTCAAAAATAATGTCGTCACCAACTGTACGGAGTATGGCATAGTGACCGATGGTTACGGCGGTGAGCTGGATTACAATAATGTCTGGAACAACAGCACGGATTATTCGGGTCAAGCACCGGGGCCGCATGATATCTCTAAGGACCCTCTATATACCGGCCCGGACATAGGCGAGTATCGGCTCGGGATAGGTTCGCCGTGTATTGACGTGGGTGATCCCGACCCGAGCTTTTTTGATCCGGACGGAACTCGAAATGACATGGGAGCGTACCCGTCGGGCACGGCCGGCTACCCGTCGGTGTGCCGGTTGAACGTGAGCCCGAGATATGTCGATATGTTTGTCGCCAGCGAGTCTCCGCAGATTTCGTGGTCGTATTTCGATACGGCCGAGGTGACACAGGCGGTCTACCAAGTCGAAATCGGCACCGACGATGACTGGACCGAAGCCGAGATGTGGGCGACCGGGGAAGTGTCATCGGTGGATTCGAGCGCAGCATATAGCGGAGCGGCCCTCGAGAAGCACCGAGCCTATTTCCTGCGAATCAGGGTGAACGACGGCTCGACCTGGGGCGGCTGGACAAGCAGTGCGTTTCTGATGCATGCCCCCAGGGTCCTGCAGGTGCCGGAGGACTATATGACCATTCAGTCGGCCATGGACGCCGGTTGGTATGGGGATACGGTCCTGGTGAAGCCGGGGCAGTACACGGAATGTCTCCAGTACTCGTATCATCCGCTGGTGGTGCGGTCGGAGAAAGGTCCTGATTCCACGTTCCTGACGTACCCCGGTGAAATCTACAGCCTGGTGCTCCACGGTGGCGGCGACTCGGGATCGGTCTTCGAAGGTTTTACGGTAAGCGGCGTTGACTCAGCGGGGTCTTTGATATACGTCCTGGGATCGGGGAGCGTGGTAAGAGTAAGTAATAACAAATTTGTCGATAATAAGGCGACAGTGGCCATCTGCGCCTATGCCGATGAGACGGTGGAGGTCACGCGAAACCTGTTTGTCAATGCGGCTTCGGAGGCAGTGGTTTATATCCTGGAAGCGGCATGCCACTTCGTCAACAACACCGTGGTCGGCGGTCATGAAGGGATTCTGAGAGCCGGCTACGGCAGTGTGATTTTCAACAACATCATCGCCGGTTTGGACGGGCATGCCGTATCGATGTTGCCGCGGGATTGCCCACTGGACTATAACGATTTCTGGAACAACGGATACGAGGACAACCCCGGGGAGAACGGAATCTCGGCGGATCCCATGTTTGTTGACACGGCGGCAGGCGAGTTCTCACTGAGAGCCGGCTCGCCGTGCATCGACGCCGGTCACCCCGATGCGGAGTACAACGATCCCGATGATTCCCGCAACGATATAGGAGCTATCCCGTACGAGCACGGGACCGGGGTAGACGATGATGCGGCCAAACCTTACACCTTTTCATTGTCGCAGAATTATCCGAACCCGTTTAACCCGGCGACGGCCATAGGATACTCCATTGCCGTCCGGTCACAGGTGGAGTTGACGGTCTACAACATTCTGGGGCAGACGGTTATTCCTCTGGTCGATGGCGAGCAGTCGGCCGGTAACTACACGGTCATCTGGGACGGGACCAATCGCAGAGGGGAAAGAGTATCCAGCGGGGTGTATTTCTATCGCATAAAAGCGGGCCGGTTTAACGATTCTCGTAAGATGATACTGCTGAAGTAAAGACACCGCCTGCCGGTTAGACATTTCAGGGCACATTCCGAATAACGCCGGTGCCGGTGCCCGGGGGCAGAATTTGAAAGCAAATCCCGGACTGCTGGTGCCATAATACAATAATTCGGCATTGACAACAAATGTCAGGGTATTATATTGTATTGAGGTTTTAATCGTGCTCCTCCCTGCCGCCACATTGGAGGTATAGTCTAATCGGGAGGCACTCTGTGAGTACATATTTCCATGTTATCGCTATCTTTACGTGGGTTATTTCCCTCGGTACGATGGGCGTGGCGGCCAGTCTTGATTACGCCGTCAAACTGGCGACAGTTCAGTTTACACC
Source organism: Candidatus Zixiibacteriota bacterium (assembly GCA_029858555.1). Lineage (GTDB taxonomy): Bacteria > Zixibacteria > MSB-5A5 > GN15 > FEB-12 > DAOUUR01. The sequence goes on along the minus strand of JAOUEU010000013.1, from coordinate 16,418 downwards.
CGATCGGGTAACCGATGCCTCCGCGAGGTCAGCGGAGTTGGTCGGCAAGCACGTTTTGGTACAATTCGACGGCCCGCTTACGGCCGGGATCAGGGAGCGGTTGGCGGCGGAGGGGGTTGAGCTTCTCGACTACATTCCGAATTTTACTTACACGGCCAGGCTGACTCGAAGAGTGGACCAGTCGGTGGTCGAAGGGCACGGCATTCGCTGGTTCGGCCGGGTCGAACCGGTCAACAAGATTGCACCGGAACTGGCTGAAAACGGCATAGGCGAATGGGCGCGGCGGGGAGAAGGGCGTGCCCAGTTTTTGGTGGTATTTCATCGTGACGAGGGTCTCGAGTACTGGTCCGAGTATTTCCAGACAGATTTCGGCGCCGAGATTATCGGTCTGGAACCCTCCATCAACGGGATTGATCTGATCATGCCGGAGGCGGCCTATTATCGGACGGTGGAGTTGGATGCGGTGGTTTGGGTCAAGCAGGCCAACCGGTTACCGGAGGCGACCAACGATGTGGGTCGAATGAGCAGCGGGGCTGATGTGCTGCAAGCCCCTCCATACAACCTTTCGGGGGCGGGAATAATGATTTCCCAGTGGGACCAGGGTCATGCCGACGAGCATCACCCGGATTTGTTGTACCGGGTGACATATCCCGATGCCGTGGCCGATAACAGGCACGGCACGCATGTAGCTGGCACTCTCTGCGGTGACGGGTCGCTTTCGGATGGTCGTTATCGGGGGATGGCTCCGGCGGCGAACCTGTTGTCATGGGAATGGTGGTTGTCGTCATCGGAGGCGCAGGGGGACTACGGAGTGGCGGCATTTTTCCAGACAAAGGTAACCAACAACTCCTGGGCCATTCCGGCGTCCAAGCCGGCCAACGAGCAGTCGTGCGAGCTCACGTGCGGCAATTACTGGGCCGAGTGCGCCACCGTGGATAATATCGTCAGGGCCTATCGGGACAGGCCGTTTGTCATCTGCTGGGGCGCCGGCAATGATAGATCCCCATATAATGTTGACGCCTGCGGCTCGCTGGGCTGGACATACAACACTATCCTGCCGTATGCCACCTCTAAGAATATCGTGACCGTAGGTGCGGTGGACCCGGGCAGTGAAGAGATGTCGTCCTACTCATCATGGGGACCCTGCGACGACGGTCGCATAAAGCCGGATGTAGTGGCCACCGGGTGCCACACGAGCTGTCTTTTGGGGGGGGACTACCTGTATGGTTGCGGGACATCAACGGCCGGCCCGGCGGTAGCAGGGACGATAGCTCTTATATGGGAACAAGCCGGGCTCAGTTTTCCGGGCCGCCTGTTTCTGTCGTCGACTATCAAGGGAATCGTGCTGAATACGGCCAAAGACCTTGGTCCGCCGGGGCCGGATTTCGAGTTCGGGTTCGGCAAGATCGACGGTGTGAAGGCGGTCAATAAGATTATGGACGGGGACTCGTCATACGTGGAAAGCGTCCTGGCCACGGGAGGCGAAGAGGTCTATGATCTGACGGTGCCCAGCGATATTCCGGAGTTGCGGGTGACACTCGTCTGGGACGACCCCGGGGGAAGTCCGGCGGCGGCCGTGGCGCTGGTCAACGATCTGGACCTGACATTGGTCGATCCCCTTGGCAACACGGTGCGCGCTATCATGCCGGACGCAGACAATCCGGACGCGCCCGCGGCGGAGGGTGAGGATCATATCAACAATGTCGAGTCGATATCGATCAGTGAACCGTATCCGGGGTTGTGGAAGGCCCAGGTATCGGGGTATAACGTTCCCTTTGGCTCGCAGCAGTATTCGCTTGTCTTCCACCCGGACCTGATTCATACGCCGGGGAACATCCGGGCCCTGGGGGTTTTTGATCCGGATGATGCGGTGATCCAGCCGGGCCAGTCTACGACGGTTGAATTCTGGGTGACCAACGTCGGTCTCGAGGCGGATGAAATCCGCATAGAAATCTACGACGACCAGGGTTGGCTCGATGATGCGGTGGACAGCGTGGTCTATCTTGCCCCCTTCGACTCGGCCTATTGCAGCGTCGGGGCAACGGTCCCGGCGGCGTCGATGGCCGGGGAGCGGGACTCCATCACCTGTCTGGTGACCAGTCAGTCATATAGCTACGTTAAGGCTCGCGCCAGTGTGGCTCTTATGGCCGGCGCTTACTACGGTGTGCAACTGACGTCGCCCGCGAGAGATACGGTGGCGTCGCCGGGAAGCGTGGAAGTAAACATCGCGATGGAGAACCTGGGCAACGACGAAGACGTATGCGTAGTGACGGTATCCCAGAATTCGGACTGGAGTGTATATCCGGCGAAGACGACAGTAGCCATGCCGGCAAAGAGCGACACCGAACTGGTGGTGAGTGTTTCCCTGCCGGCGGAACAGGTGCATCTGAAGGAAAACATTCTGACAGTGACGGCCAGCAGCTTCAATGGCGCCAGCGACCAGACGGCGTGCACGCTGACCGTCTGGAACCCGAATCCGCCGCCGACACTGATTTCCCCGGACGAGTTGATCTACACGCAGGAGCGCACACCGACATTTGTCTGGGAAGGGGCGGCCGATTCGTACAGTCTTTATATTGCGTCAGACGAGGAGATAACGGAGATGAGGCGCCTGTATACGGGGCTTCCGGAGGCATCGTTCACATTGCCGACAGGCGATGCCCTGGCGGACGGCGCTTACTGGTGGGCAGTACGCAGATATGTCGGGGCCGATTCCTCCTCGCTGCAGCGCTACCCGCGGAAAATCGTGGTGGACAATGTCGCGCCTAACCCGTATACGCCGACCTACCCCATCGGTGGAGTATTCGTCGGCCAGCCGAATTTTCCGTTTTATGTAAGTGGCGGCAGCCAGGCCAGTGGTGTGGAAACATCGCCGCAGTTCGGCCGCATCGCGATGTGCTCTGATTCACTGTTCGAGGTGAATGTTCGCAATTATGAACCGGTAACCGGGATTTACTACATGATGCCGGATACGCTGCCGCCGGGTCGCTGGTACTGGCGGGTTCAGGGAGTGGATCGAGCCGGCAATGAGTCGGCCTTTTCCGCCGTTCAGACGTTTGTGCTGGATATTGAGACGCCGCCGGTACCGAGTTTACTGGCACCGGCCAACGGTGGCACCGCCGGCGGCTCGGCGGTGGTTTTCCGTTGGGCCACGGACAAGGCCCCGCCGTATGAAGAATCAGCCGAGTTCTATCGCATTCAGGTAAGCGAGAGTGCCTCTTTTGGCAGTGAGATATATGGCGGGGAGGTTTATGCCACGATTTTGAGCCTGACCGGCGGCCTGTTTCTCGACAGCACGATTTATTACTGGCGGGTGGAAGCGCTGGATTCGGTGGGGCACTCATCGGGTTACCAGATCCTGCCTTTTTCGTTCACGTATGTGGGCTGGGTCTGCGGCGATGTCAATTCCAACGGGGCTGTGAACATAGCCGACCTGACTTACCTGATCGCCTATCTTTTCGGCGGGGGTCCGCCGCCCTTGCCTTATTACCGAGGTTCGGTGAATGGTGATGACAAAGTCAACGTGTCCGATGTGACCTACCTGATAGCATACTTATTCGGCGGTGGACCGGCCCCGGTCTGTGGGGATTAGTCTTTCGAGTCAGAGGTTTGATCAAGGGTCGGTCGTTTGGCCGGCCCTTTTTGTTGTTTCGCCATGTCCCGCATAAACTTAGGTCCGGCGGAAAGCGCCTCAACGCTTCCGGCGTGGGGGGTTTTCCGAATAAAGCGGATAAAGATTAAGAATATTTATTAAGGAAATTTATATTATAATGAACTTTTATTAACTAATTGCGTATGGATAATTGAATATATTAACATAAATTAAAAGAAATGATGATTGGAAAACCCACAACAGGAGGCTCTATGGCGTTAGAGTGGCAGGAGCTGACCCGCCTTGCGGGAGGTCGGCCGATGGTGGTTGAGCGGATCCGGCTTGCGGATAGCGGAGTGGCGATAGAAGGTTCGTTTCAGTTACCGATGCTGGCCAGGTTGTCCGCGGAGGATCAGGTCTTTCTTGCGGCCTTTGTGCGCTGTCATGGTTCGATAAAGCAGATGGAGCAGTACTTCGGGGTGAGTTATCCCACCATCAAGGGTCGTCTGAATCGCCTGGCGACCCAGCTTGAATTTGTAGAGATCGACCCGGCGCCGGCCAGAAGCGATGTTCTAGCGCAGTTGGAGCGGGGCGAAATATCGGCTGCTGAGGCTGTTACGATGTTGAAGGAAGGAGAGCGAGATGAGCAATGAACGCCGTCGGATTCTGGATTTGCTGGCCGCGGGCAAAATCACCGCGGACGAGGCGGAGAAACTTCTCGAGGCGGTGGCCGAGACGGGCGGGGGACCCGACCCCCAGCTGAGGCCAGCCACCGGGCCGGGTCCGAAGTACCTGCGCATTCAGGTCGAGCCGGCCAGTAACACCGCCAAAGGGGGAGAGCGCGTGAATATCCGGGTGCCGCTGAAGCTGGTTAAAACGGGCATAAAGCTGGGTTCTCTGCTTCCCGAGAGCGCCCGGAGCAGGGTCAACGAGGCACTGGGGGAGAAGGGATTGAAAATAGACGTTGGGAAGTTAGATGCTGAGGCGGTGGACGAGCTATTGGCGGCTCTGACGAGCCTAAGCATTGACGTGGACGACGAGAAGGAGAAAGTCCGCATTTTCTGCGAGTAACCGCGGTCGTCGATATTCTTTAGCACATCACACAAGCGTCGGCCGACACCGGCTGGCAGTGGCGTCGTGTCAGAGGCGGGCCGACGGTGACTTCCACCGGTGTCGGCGACGCGTATTCTTCAGGAAAAAGTGAAAGCATCGGGGCAGAATTGTGTCTATAGGTATATGGTACAAAACATTCCTATCAGGGCATCAAGTGGCATTTCATAGATTGTTTTCCGGAGGAGACTGTTATGGCAAGAATGAGTCGACGAGAATTTGTCAAGGCGGGAGCCAAAGGAGTGGCGCTGGCGACCATTCCGGCGATATTCAAGCTGAACCCCCTGACGGCATTCGCAACGCCCGCGAAAGAAAACGCGACGCTGAGTGATTACTACGCTCACTTCGGGGTAGACGAGAGCCTCGTCCGTCAGGTAATGGCCGCGGGGCTGGAGCGGGGGGGAGACTATTGCGATATCTTTTTCGAGCACCGCATCAACAGCTACGTGGGCCTTCTGGACAACGCCGTTGACCGGGCCTACAGCGACGTCGATCTCGGGGTAGGCATCAGAGTAATCGAAGGCGATCAGACCGGGTATTCCTTTACGGAGGATTTATCGCCAAAAGCCATCAAACTGGCGGCTACGACGGCTTCCAATATCGCCCACGAGGGCAAAAGTGTTGCTGCGGTAGCGCTGGAGTTCCACCCATCGCCCGATTACTACCCGCTTAAGACGTTATGGGAAGACGTGGGGATCGAGCGCAAGATTCCGTATCTGGAAAAGATAAACGAGAAGGTTTTCAGTCTGGACAAGCGCCTGGTCAAGTCGGAGATCGGCTTCGAGGACGAGGGCTGGTATGTTCTAATAATCACTTCCGAAGGCCGGGTTGTATACGATTATCGGCCGATGGTAACAATCAGCGTCAACTGCATCGCCGAGGAAAAAGGCAGGAGAGAACAGGGCTACTTTTCCCTGGGACCGCGGGCCGGCATTGAATACTTCACGCCGGAACGTATCGATCAATTGGCGGGCCAAGCGGTACGGAACACCATCGACCTTTTCGAGGCGGTGAAACCGGAAGGCGGTGAGATGGAGATAGTGCTGGCGTCGGGTAACTCCGGGATATTGCTGCATGAAGCCATCGGGCACGGTATGGAGGCCGACTGCAACCGCAAGGGGATATCGATTTACGCCGACAAGATCGGCAAGCCGATAGCCGAGAGTTTTGTGTCCATAATCGATGACGGTACGTTGCCGAACTACCGCGGCTCAATCAATGTCGATGACGAGGCCAACCCCTCTCAGAAAACCTATCTGGTGGAAGACGGGATTCTAAAGAGCTACATGCATGATCGTATAAGCGCCGGGCACTACAAGGTAAAACCAACCGGAAACGGCCGGCGACAGTCCTTCCGTTTTGCGCCGCTGCCGAGGATGCGGAACACCTATATGCTGCCGGGTCCGCACACCAAGGAAGAGATTATCCAGAGTGTGAAAAAAGGTCTGTACGCGGAGAGTTTCACCAACGGGGCGGTGTATATCGGCGCCGGCGATTTCACGTTTTACGTAGCGACCGGGCGCATGATCGAGAACGGCAGGCTCACGCGGCCGGTTAAGGACATCAATATCATTGGCAACGGCCCCGAGGTACTGAGAAACATCGTCATGGTGGGGAATGATCTCAAGATGTATGAAGGCGGCGGCTACTGCGGTAAGGATGGTCAGCATGTCCTGATCTCGGACGGTCTGCCGACCTGCAAGGTATCATCGATAACGGTCGGCGGGGTGGCGTCCTGAAAAAAGCCCGTTAAGTGAAGTGACTTGAATTATCAACTAAGTGAACAGGAATTTAGATATGAATAAAAGCGAGAGAATGCAGTTGGCCCAATGGTCGGCCGGGCGCGCCCGAAAGGCCGGCGCCGCCGATGCCGCCATCACGGTGGCTAACCAGCGCGATATTGATGTTGAGCACCGCGACGGAAAGCTGGACAAGCTTCAGGAGTCCACGCAGAATTACCTGGCCCTGAAGCTGTACGTGAACGGCCGCTATTCCGCGCATACGACCTGCGATCTCAGAAAAGAGACGCTGGGCAAGTTTATCGAAGACGCCGTGACCATGACCGGGCACCTGACCGAGGACCCCTTCCGAGCGTTGCCGAATCCAAAGTACTATGCCGGCCGGCGGGAAGTCGATCTTCAGATTAACGATCCTTTCTACGCCGATGTTACTTCGGAGCGGAGAGTAGCCATCGCGCGGGAAATCGATGAGCTGACGCGTTCACAAAGCGACAAGATCGTATCGGCGACGTCTTACTATTCCGATTCGCATGCCGAACTGGCAAAAGTACATACCAACGGTTTCGAGGGCGAAACCGAGAGCACGACCTTCGAGGCCGGCGTGGAGGTGGCGGCCAGCGACGGCGACAAAGGTCGGCCGCAGGATTACGAGTGGCGGTCGTTTCGATTTTTTAAGGACCTGGCCACGTCACAGGTTCTCGCCAGGGCCGCCGTTGACCGGGTACTTGGAAGACTCGGGCAGACAAAGATCGCCACCGGCGTGTACGATATGGTCGTCGAGAATCGAGCCGTGAGCAAGCTCCTGAATGCTCTCACGGAACCGATGGGTGGTTACTACCTGCAACAGAAGAGTTCCTTTCTGGACGGCAAACTCGGTGAAAAAGTGGCTTCCGAGCGACTTACTCTTATTGACGACCCATTTATCCCGGCCGGGCTGAACTCGAAGACGTTTGACTTCGAGGGAATGGCGACACGTCGGCGGGTGATGATCGACAAGGGTATCCTGAAGGCGTTTTATATCGGTGATTACTATGGTAAAAAACTGGGTATGGAACCCACTACCTCAAGCAGCACGAACACGGTGTTCGAGTACGGCGCGAGGTCCCCGGAAGAGATGCTCGGGGATATAAAAAAGGGCATACTGGTGACGGGGTTTCTCGGCGGCAACTACAATTCCACCACCGGCGATTTCTCCTTCGGCGTATTCGGGAAGCTGGTGGAAGACGGCAGGATCGTCAAGGCTATCAACGAGATGAACGTCTCGGGTAATCTGGCGGAGCTGTTCAATCAGTTGGTTGAGGTCGGTAACGACCCGTACGTGTATTCGGCCTTGCGCCGTCCGAGCATGCGCTTTGAAGGGATCAGTTTCAGCGGGATATAGTCGCGAATCATGCCGCCATAAGTGACGCCTCTGTCAAGCATGCGGGCGGCGGATGCGAGTGGCAGCGACGACGATAATGTAGGCGGCTCCGGCGACGAGGATGATTGTAGCGCCGGCCGGAAGATCGGGGGTGTAGCTGAGACTGAGCCCCAGAGTAGTGAAGACAATGCTCAACAGCGAGGCGACTACCATAGTTTGCCACAGATTCCTGGTGAAGTGCCCGGCGACGGCTACCGGCAGGGTCAGCAGGGCAATTACCATCACCAGACCGACCACGCTGACCAGGATAACGACAGTCAGGCCGGTGAGGCCGAGCAGGAGAAGGTAGAAAAATTCCACGTGAACGCCCCTGATGCGGGCGAATTCCTGGTCGAAACAGACTCCCAGAAGCTGGTTATAGAACAGGATGCTAACCAGCAGAACCACGGCATCGAGAACCGCGATCATGACGAGGTCGGCGCGGCTGACCATAAGGATATTCCCGAACAGATAGCTCATGAGATCTTCATTGTAGCCCGGGGTTTTGACGATGAAGATGATGCCCACCGCCATGCCGATGGCCCAGATGGCGCCGATGACGGTGTCTTCGCGCTGGCGCCAGCGCAGGCTGACCCAGCCAATGATGAGAGCCGCCAGAAGGGCCGCCACGATGGCGCCGTGCAGGGGCTGAACGATGTGCCAGCCTTTGACCACCGAGAGATAGCGGGCGACGCCCATGCCGCCGAGGACGCTGTGGGCGATACCGCCGGCCAGGTATGTAATACGGCGGGAGACTACGTAAGTACCCACCACCCCGCAGGCGATACTGGCCGCCACACCGGTCAGCAGGGCATTGAGCATAAACGAATGGGCGGTGACGGCGTGCAGGAATTCCATCATAGCCGTTCAGAATCCTTTCCGGCCGCCGTCGGGCAACGCCGGACGGCTCGCCTGAGGCGGATGTTGTGCGTTCTGCGTATCATGGCTCAACCGGATCCTGGGATTGGGCCGATTCATCCTCTTCATGGCGGTCGTGCCGGACCATACGCATGGGCGTCCCGTACAGTTCGCTGATGGCCTCGCGGGCCATATTCGCAGTGGGATGCACGGCCACGGTGCGGTGAACGCAGACGACCCTTTCGACAAAATCCCAGACGAAGGTGGGGTCGTGAGAGACGAGTATGATGGTCAGGCGTTTATTCAATCTCAGCAACAGGTCATGCAGTTCGCGTTCCACGCGGCGGTCCAGATTGGCGGTGGGTTCGTCCAGCAGCAGCAACTCCGGATCACAGGCGAGGGCCCGGGCAATCAACAGCCGCCGCTGCTGCCCGCCGGAGAGTTCGCCAACAGGTCTGTCCGACATGGCTGTCAGATCCACCAGGTCCAGAGCCGAGCGGGCGGCTTCACGGTCGGCGGCGGAGTGGAAACCGGGTCTAAAGCCGCTGTTGAGACGTCCCATAAGGGCGATATCCATGACCGTCGCCGGAAACCGCAAATCGAGGAGGGACTGCTGAGGCATATAGCCGATACGCCGGCGGGAGGCGACCGCCGAGGCGCCGAATACGGTCACGCGGCCGGAGCGCGGCCGCAGGAGACCAAGCATTATCTTGATGAGAGTGGTTTTGCCCCCGCCATTGGGCCCGACAATCCACACGAACTCTCTTTCCGCCACCGTCAGATTGACCTTTTCCAGGACGATTCGGTCGTTATACGAGAAAGTGACATCTTCAATAGCCATGGCCGGGCTGCCGGACATCCTTGCCTCCTCACTTACCCGGTTACTCGTTGGGATACATTCTTATTGGTCATCGGCATCCTCCGCGCGCAGGGCCTCGGCGATTTCGGTGGCTATATGCCAGAGGTTCTCGAAGTAATCTTCGGCGAGCGGATCCAGCGGAACCACGCGGCCGTCGATTTCGCCGGCGATTGTCTGGGCCTGCTTCCTGGAGAACTGGGGCTGCACAAAAAGCGTTTTTACACCCTCGGCTTTAGCGTCTTCGATGATGGCCGCGAGTTGGCGGGCCGAGGGCTCCTTACCATGAACTTCGATGGGCTCCTGCCAAAGGCCATAGGCGTCGGTGAAATACCCGTAGGCCGGATGGAAGACGCGTATAGTTCTTCCGCGCAGCGGCGACAGCAGAGCTCTTATGGCGGTATCGATAGAATCGAGGGAGAAGCTGATTGAGTTCAGATTCCGCTCGTACAGGAGCGAGTCGGCGGGGTTCAGTCTGCACAGGGCGTTACACATATTCCGCGTCTGTATTTTCACGAGAGCGGGCGCCAGCCAGGTGTGAGGATCCGGTCTGCCGGCATGGTCATCGTCACCGGAGCCGTGGCTGTTACCGGATATGGGTCGCAGAGGAATGCCGTCAATGGTGCTGACGATTTTCAGGTGCTTGAGACTGCCTCCGAGCTTTTCCATCAGCCGTTCCTCGAAGGGAAGCCCAACGGAGAAGTAGACATCGGCGTCGGTCAGACGTCCCATCTGCTGAGGTGTCGGTTCATACGTAGCGGGTGACTGCCCGGAGGGAAGCAGAACTTCAACGTCCACCGAGGCGCCCCCGACGGCCCGGGCAAAGAAGGCCTGGGGGGCGATACTGACGAATACTTTGACGGGTGTCGGCGGGGCAGCCGGCAGGGACGGTATAACCGTCAGCAGAACAAGGCCGCAGACAAGGAGCCATCGGTGCGGATAGCAACAGGCTTTTGTGATATCCAGCTCCGGCATCATCTGAAACTCCATGAGCGCATCAGGGCGAATTCCTCCGGCAGGTCATTTCGGTGAGTTGTGTGCGCAGATGAGATGAGGGGCCCGGCAGTCGGCGCACTGCTCTATGCCGTGATCGCGCCTGAAATCCTGCCAGTGATCGCGCTGGTGCGGTGTCAGGATCCCGCTTCCTTCACACAAGGGACAGACATTGTCAAGAGCCGCCAACACGGCCGCCCTTATGAAGTTGGAGCGATTGGGGATGCCGCGCATCGCCTCGAGCAATGTCTCATCAACCTTGAAGGTTATGATCTCTGATTTTTTCTTTAATGGTGCCACAGGTCCAATACGGATAGCTAACCATACATTTGTCCGGTCAAATTAATACTTTGTAATACTGGGATGTCAAGTAGAAGTTGTCCGGCGGACTCCATTAACCTATGGTGTCGGCGGTGATGAGACCGGTCATTCCCGTATAAACTCAGCCAATTCTTTTCTCGGAGGGGCAGCCGGCAGTGGTGGGTCCGGGTACCCCAGCGGCGTAATTGTGGCGATGTAATGACTCTGGGGGATGTCCAGCCTTGTCTTGACGTCCTGCCGGTCCATAGCGGCAATCCAGCAGGTTCCCAGCCCGTAGAACCAGGCCGCGAGGAGCAGGTGGTAGGCGGCGATGCAGGCATCCTGGATGTGTCTTTTGGAGAGTTCCGGATCGGAGCAGACGGCGACGGCCATCGGCGCGCAAGCGATGGGAGCGCTGCTGCCGCCTCTTGTCTGGGAGAGAAACCGGAGTGTTTCGCGATCTCCAATCACCTTGAAATAGTATGGCTGCGAATTGCGCGAGGTGGGAGCGAATCGGGATATATCCAGTACCTGTCGGAGGATTTCGGCCGGGACTTCGGCTCGTTTGAACTGCCGTATACTGCGCCGGGTCAAAAGGAGAGTTTCCCCGGAGAGGTAAGAATCAATCGGATGGTCGAAGGTCTGGAACTCTACCTGTCGGCCGTCGGGGTCGTGGGCGAAGAAATGATAGATGCGGTACTTTTCGTTCATAACGGGAGGCGAGACAGCTACGGATTGCAGACTCCGGTATATGGCATCGACGTCGGCCTGTGTGTCATAGAAGAAAGTAAGAAGACCCTGCCGGTCGCTTTCGTCTCGTTCGCAGAAGCCGAAAAGGAGGTTACCGTGCCTGAAAATGACACAATCGCCCTGGTCGAGCCATAATTGACAGCCAACGCGATCGAGGTAGAAGTCTCTCAGCGTGTCAATCCGGCTGGTTCTTAGAAATACTATTCCACTCATTTTGGCCCTCGCGATTGAGTGCGTAAAAAAGCTGCCGTCTTTGTTCACCCGTGGCGAGAGATAGTATAACCACGGACGTGGGGCTCGGTCAAGTGTTCCGGAAGGCGCCGGCGTGGTGCGTCACAGGCCCTGGCGGTCGAGGCGTGTTGACTACCAGCCGTCCCGGGCGCCTTTGTGCCTGACGATATCGCCCTCGACCATGTAGGCGACATCTTCGGCAATGTTCGTAGCATGATCGGCGATGCGCTCGAGATTTCGCGAGATACCCAGAAGACTGACATAGTAGTCAACGGCTTCCGGGTTTTTGCGAATCTCGTCTTCCAGGAGACCGTAATTGGCCGCGTGGAAGTCGTCGATGTCATCGTCGGACAGGCAAACCTCGCGAGCCATCTGCGAACTCGAGTTAATAAGGGCGTCGGTGCTTTTCTTGACCATATCGACAGTCAGTTGCAGCATGCCCTCGAGGTCGAATGGAATGGGAACCGGTCCGAATTTCAGCAGTCGCCTCGTTCGTTTGCCGGTATTCACGGCGAGGTCGCCAATACGTTCCAGGTCGTTATTGATTTTCAGGACGGCGATGACGTAGCGCAGGTCGATGGCCACCGGCTGGTGCAGGGCGAGGATTTTGAGGCACTCTTCCTCGACATCGACCTCGGTTCGGTCGATTTCGGTATCGACCTCAATAACCCGGCGGGCCAGATCGGAATCGCGTTCTGTGACGGCCCTGACGGCGAGCATCAAGTTCTCCTCCACCATGGCGCTGAGGTGAAGGATCTTCTTCTTGAGTTTTTCAATCTCGTTCTGAAAGTGTTTCGGCATTGTGCTTACCTTTATCCAAAACGGCCGGTTATGTAATCCTCGGTTTTCTTCTTGTCGGGCTTGGTGAATATCCTGGTGGTGGGGCCAAACTCGATCATGTACCCCTCGTAGAAAAAGGCGGTGTAATCGGACACACGGGCGGCTTGCTGCATGTTGTGAGTGACGATTACGATGGTGTGGTCCCTTTTTAATTCAGCGATAAGGTCTTCGATCTTGGCGGTGGATATCGGGTCGAGGGCGGAGGCGGGCTCGTCCATGAGTAGCACTTCCGGACGGACGGCCAAAGCGCGGGCGATGCACAGACGCTGCTGCTGCCCGCCGGAGAGCAGAAAGGCGCTTTTGTCGAGCTTGTCCTTGACTTCATCCCACAGGAAGGCTCTTTTGAGGGTGTCTTCGACGGCTTCGGTGATCACAGCCTTGTCGGTAATACCGTTCACTTTGAGTCCGTAAGCGACGTTTTCAAAAATTGATTTCGGGAAGGGATTGGATTTCTGGAAGACCATGCCCACACGCGTGCGGATTTCGGAGACGTCCCTGATATCCCTGTATATGTTAATACCGTCCAGTCGCACTGTGCCCAGCATTTTAGCGGAGGGGATGGTATCGTTCATGCGGTTCAAGGTTCTGAGAAAAGTCGACTTGCCGCAGCCGGACGGGCCGATAAGGGCGGTGACTTTGTTCTTCTCGATATTGAGCGAGACATCGAACAGCGCCTGCTGGCGACCGTAGAAGAAATCGATATGCTCACAGGTCATCTTGAATTTTCCGGGCATGGGTGCCGCCTGTTTCGATTCGGACGTGTCGCCGGTCGCGGCGGAGGGGGCGGCGGAAATGTCTTTGAGTTTGTCGGATTCGGCTTGCATGGGCTATGCACCTTTATTGGCGTACGCGTTTCATTCTTATACGTGACCTGATTACAACGGCGACCAGGTTCAGCAAAAACGTCAGTACCAGTAATACGAGCACGGTGCCATATAGGATGGGTTTGGTCTTCTCAACATCGGGCGACTGGGTGGCCATGACATAGACATGATAGCCCAGTTCCATGAACTGATCGTTCAGTTTGTGCGGCAGATAGGGCAAGTAATAAGCGGCTCCGGTGAACATGATGGGAGCCACTTCTCCGGCTCCCCGGCTGACCGCGAGGATGGCGCCGGTCAGGATGCCGGGCATGGCCTGGGGCAGGATGATGCGGCCGATGGTCTGCAGTTTCGTGGCGCCCAGGGCCAGGCTGGCGTCTTTCAGCTCCTGCGGGATACTCCGCAGAGCCTCTTCGGTCGAGATTATCACCACCGGCAGCGTTAGCAGGGCCATGGTCAGCGAGGCCCAGATGATAGCCGGTTGGCCCCAGAGTGGTCCCTGGTCGGCAAAAAGAACGGAGTCGATGCCGACACCGACAAAGCCAACGAAGAACCCCAGACCAAAAAGCCCGAAAACGATCGACGGGATGCCGGCCAGGTTGTTAATGGCGACACGGATAATCCTGGTTATCCTGGAATCCGGGCGCGTGTATTCGTGCAAGTATACGGCGGTCAGGACGCCCACGGGCACAACGCAAATTGTCATCAGGACAACCAGCGCCACCGTTCCGAAAATGGCCGGGAAAATACCGCCCGCTTCCATGCCCTGCTCGGGGGGGCTGCTCAGGAAGTCCCAGCTTATGGTACCGAAGCCCTGCCAGATGACGTTAAGCATGATCACCGCCAGTATGGCGATGATCATGGCCGTTGCCGCGAGTGTGAGGCCGCGGGGGACCAACCCGGAGTCTCTGGGTTTGAAGGTGTAGGCATCGCCGACGGCGGCGGCTGTAAGGTCAGCGGTGGCGGTCTTCATTGCTGCTTACCCTGTATTTTCTCTTTCAGCCGGGTCAGGACCATATCGCCGCCCAGATTTACCACGAAGGTGAAGATGAACAGCAGAGTACCGATGAAGAACAGGACGTTGTAGTGGGCCCCGCCAAAGACGACTTCGGCCAATTCGGCCGCGATAGTGGCAGAAAAGGTGCGCATGGAATCGGTCAGGCTCGCGGAGATGATGGCGGCGTTACCGGAGGCCATGAGGACGATCATGGTCTCTCCAATAGCGCGCCCGAAGCCGAGGACAGCGCCGGCGGCAATACCGGGGATGGCGGCCGGCAGGACCATCGTGAAGGAGACCTGCCAGGAGTTGGCGCCCAGGGCTGTGGCGGCATCGCGTAGCGAGGCCGGGACCGACGTCATAGCGTCTTCGGCGATCGTGAAGATTATAGGAATGACGGCTATGCCCAGGGCGATGCCGGCCGTAATAGCATTTAATCTGAAACGGAAAGCGAAGATTTCCTGCATGAAGGTGGCCATGACGATGAGGGCAAAAAAGCCCAGGACCACCGAAGGGACACCGGCCAGCATTTCAATCACCGGTTTGATAAGTTCCCGCATTCGTTTTGAGGCGAACTCGGATGAGTAGATGGCCGCGCCCACGGCAAGGGGTACGGCAAAGAGCATGGCGATCAGGGCCGCCTTCAACGTGCCTATCAGCAGGGGGAGCAGGGAATACTTGGGCACTTCGGAGTTTGGCTGCCACGACCACTTGGGGGCGCGGCCCTCGTAGTATTCCTGCTTGAAGACCATCTTATCGATGGAGGCTTCCTGTCGAATTTCGGGATCTGTGAATATGCCGGTGGATTCCTTGAAGATAAAAACGAAAATAAGAAGGATAGCGATTACAGCGGCAAAGGATGTTACCGCTATCAGTTTCTCTCCGAGAAACTCCCTGATTCTGGATTTCTTTTTGAACTGGTATCTTTTCACTTTTCGATTATCCAATGACGGCAGCGGCGATGAGTTGAAAGTCCCGCATCATCGCTGCCGCGTGTCCGAAAGGAATAGAGATTACTTAACCATGTTCTTCCTGGCCATATCGGGCGACAGCGGAACGTAGTCGATCTCTTCGGAGATCTTCCGGCCTTCCGGGGACAGGGCCCAGTTGACGAGCTTCTTCAGCTCGCCAGTGGGCGGGCCGTTGAAGAACCAGTAGAGCTCCCGGGAAAGCGGATAGGTGCCGTTGGAGACGGTTTCGACCGACGGGAATATGGCTTTGGCATCGTCGGTGGTTTTCACGGCCGCGAAGCGGACGCCTTTGGCCCAGGCAATACCGCCGTAACCGATGCCGTTCTTGTCCCTGGCCACGGCATTGACAACGGCCGCCGTGCCGGGAAGAGTCTGAGTATAGTCCGAGTAATCTTCCTTGTCGAGAACATGTTCTTTGAAGAAGGCATAAGTGCCGGAGTTGTTCTCCCGGCCATAGAGAATTATGGGCTGGTCCGGTCCGCCAACCTCCTTCCAGTTGGTGACGGCGCCGGTGTAGATGCCCTTGAGTTGCGCCACGGTGAGTTCTTTGACCGGATTCTCATCATTGAGGAAGACGGCGATACCGTCGAGGGCAACCGAGACGCGGTAGGGTTTGATGCCTTTGTCTTCGGCCAGCCGGTACTCTTTTTCCTTCATGTCGCGGGAGGCCTGACAGACATCGGTGGTGCCGTTGAGCAAAGCGGCGATGCCGGTGCCGGAGCCACCGCCGGACACCTGAATGACTGCCCCCGGATTTATCTTCATGTATTCCTCGGCCCACCGCTGACCCAGGCGGACGAGCGTGTCGGAACCCTTGATGGTAATGGCGCCGGTCGAGAACACGTAGCCGGCGGCGGCCACTACCGTCAGGGCCGTGACGAGAAACCTTTTCATCTTACCTCTCCTGCCGTTATGCGTTCGCGTCCGCTAAAATTTGACCAGGGTATTCAGGTACAGCATT
>JAOUEU010000187.1 GCA_029858555.1 Candidatus Zixiibacteriota bacterium | reverse complement strand
CGAGAAGCCGGATCACAAGAAGGTCGATTACCTGGCGGTGAAAATCAGTGACACCGGGACCGGTATCAAAAAGGAAAACCTCTCGAAGATATTTGACCGCTATTATACCACCAAGGAAACCGGCACCGGCCTGGGATTGGCGGTGGTGGAGCGCATAATTTCCGCTCATAACGGAACGTTGTCGGTGGTCTCGGCCGATGGCGCCGGCACCACGTTCAAGCTGTATTTCCCGTATGCCCGCTGACCCTCTGCATCAGTTTGCGATAATTAAGCAATTAATTATAAAAGACGCTTGATTATTTCGACCGATTGCCGATAATCTAATAGTTATAGCGAGTAGTGGCTTGATTATATGGCTAGAACCAAGACCAAAATCCTTGTCATTGATGATGATCCAAAGGTTTCCTGGATCCTGTCCGAAGGTCTTAAATCGAAATTCGATTTCGTGTCGGCGCGAGATGGTGTTGAGGGCATCCAGATGGTGTCGACTGAACAGCCGGATCTGGTTCTTCTGGACATCAAGATGCCCAGCATGAACGGGATAGAGGTCCTCGAGCGTCTGAACAAGCTCGACGACCGCCCGGATGTGATCATGATATCCGGACACGGTGACACGAAGTACGTGGTTGACTCCATAAAGCTCGGTGCCGCCGAGTTCATCAACAAGCCCTTTGATGTTCACGAGGTCGAAATTCATATAAACGGTGTTCTGGAGCGGGGCAAGCTCAAAAGAGAGGTCATTGACTTAAAGACCGAGCTGGAAGCCAAGAACGCCTACGCCGGTTTTGTGGGCGATTCGGAAGCGATGGAGAAGGTCAAGGGGATCATCGAGCAGGTGGCCGATTCCGAGTTGACGGTTCTCATTCGTGGTGAATCGGGGACGGGCAAAGAGATTGCGGCGCGTTCCCTGCATCAGTTGTCAGGCCGCAGGGACAAGCCCTTTCTCAAAGTGAACTGCGCGGCCATCCCGCGCGACCTTCTGGAAGCAGAGCTTTTCGGCTACGAGAAAGGGGCCTTCACGGGGGCTCACAAAACCAAACAGGGACGTTTCGAGCTGGCCAACAAAGGCACGATTTTCCTCGATGAGATCGGCGATCTGCCGCCCGAGTTACAATCGAAGCTCTTACAGGTACTGGAACAGCAGGAGTTTGTTCGCGTCGGCGGGATTCATAACATCCACGTGGATGTCCGGATAATCTGCGCTACCAATCGCAACCTGGAGACAGCCATCACCGAAAAGGGTTTCCGTGACGATCTTTTCTATCGCCTCAATGAAATCACCTTATTTTTGCCGCCGATCAGGCAACGTCGCCAGGACATCCCGCTTCTTGTCAGCCACTTCCTGGCGAAATATAACCAGTTGTACAATAAGGAGTTTTCCGATCTTTCTCCCGAAGTAATGGATCAGTTGACGACTTTTTCGTGGCCCGGTAACGTCCGGCAACTGGAGAATATGATCAAGCAGGTGGTGGTCAGAGGGGATGAATCAATCATAACTGACCTGATCTACTCCGCCGCCGCCCAGGTGGCGGGCCCCGACATGGGTAGCAGTCCGCAGCTGGTAGCGACAGACCCGCCCGGAGAGGCGGACCTGAGTACGTATTCGCTGAAAACCCGGGTGGGTAAGACGGTGGCCAACGAAGAAAAGAAGCTTATAGCCGAGGTGCTCAACAAGACCAACTGGAACCGTCGCAAGGCGGCGGAACTCCTGGAAATAAGTTATCGCTCTCTGCTTTACAAGATCAAAGACTACAATCTGAACTCAGTCAAGTGACCTGTCTGTCTACGGCCCTAATGCAAGGGAATTTGTCATTTTAAGTGCAATGATCTGCCTATTTGGTGCAAGGACATGCTCTAATGAGTGCCGTACATCTGTGACATATTTTGTCGGGTTTTTTCTTACGCACGTTGGCGATCAATGAGTTAAGTTTCTGACTAAGGGCGGCTTATGGGCTGTTCGGGAAAATATTTCTGTATTTTATACGTATTGTCGATTGGGGTACAGATATTGCTGCTCTTTTTTTGAACAAGTGTACTCAGTAAGATAGGAAAGCCCCGCGTGACTATGCAACCCGAAGAGAGTTTTGCCAGAGTACTCGATCTCGAGCTCAAGAGGGCCGAAAGATACCGCATTTTCATATCGATGATCGTATTCGATCTATCCCTCGTCAGAGAGATCACAAACGGCGGTGCTGAATCTGCCATAGACGGCACGGTTGAACTGATCCGCAAAAACATCAGAGAGATTGACAACGTCGTCGCCATGAGCGACTGTCGGGTGGGCCTTTTGTTTCCCGAAACCCCCCGTCAAGGCGCGGAGATTGTATCGAAAAGACTCACGGAGTTGATTAGGTCTTATATTTCGGCTCTGGTCAAGAGCGATCTGGGCGAGCTCATTCCCTTGGAAATGGTGTCTTACCCGGACGCGGCCGGAGCCAAGTCAATGTCTTCTTATCTAGAGGAGTTATTGGCGAGCAAAAAAAACTAATCGACCCTGTGTATTTTACCTCCCATTCCCTGGAAGATCGTCCCACCCCTCCGGACGATCTTCTGTTTTATCAGAGTTTTCCCTGCTCGACATCTCCAGCCTTGATCAGGACGTAACGGATTATCGGCGGGCCCACTGTCTCGTAGATAAGAACTGTCGCCAGGATAATCGGAGTGACCACATTGCTCAATTCGGTGCTGCTGCGGTTGACAGTTTCGACCAGGCCGATGGCCACGCCGGCCTGGACAACCATGCCCAGTCCCAGCCGTTTTCTGATGTCGGCGGTCAGGTGCCTCCAGCGACTTACCGAGTAAACGCCGATTACTTTTCCGGCCACACGGGTGACCAGGTAAACAACGCCGGCTATACCCAGCCCCGGCAGGAGGTCCAGATGAAGCGAAGCCCCGGCCAGAACGAAAAAAGCGATGTAAAGCGGCTGTTCGACCTGGCGCAGCTCGATGTACACCAGGCGATGCATAAGTGAAAAGTTGGTGGTCACAGCCCCCATTATCAGGCTGGCAAAGAGGGGCTGCAGGTTGAAAGTATTAGCCAGGCCAATGACGAGAATAATGCCGGCGACAATAATCATCAGAAGTTCGGCCTGGTCATCGATATGCTGTTCCCACCACGATATGACGTAGCCGACCGCAAAGCCGATAAGCAGAGAACCGCCCAGTTCGTAAAAAGGACTGATCACGGCATAGAGCAGACTCGTTCCGTGAGTGGATATCTCGACTGCCGACAGGGCGAACTCAAAAGTCAGGATGCAGACAATATTGGAGGTGGCCACGATCGTGACGAGGGTGTCGGTGAAATCGCCCTTGGCTTCGTATTCGCGGATGACCAATAGGGGTGCCGCCGGGGCGGTGGCGATGGCGATAGTCCCCAGCAGGAGGGCGGGATAAATGTGAAGCCCGACAAAACGCAGGGCCAGCGTCACCAGGACGAAAGTGGCCACGCTTTGCCCGATGGTGAGCCACAGTATTTTCCGGCCTACCGAGCGGATGTGGTGAATTTCGAACACGCCGCCGATTGCGAACATGATCAGCCCGAGCGCTAGGTCGTTGATAATGGCCAGGCTGGTCACGGTCTCCGTGGAAATAAGGTGAAGAACCGAGGGGCCGATAACGATACCGGTCAGGAGGTATCCGGAGACTTTGGGCAGTTTCAGGTAGCGGGCCGCCTTACCGCCCAGAAGGCCCAGGAGCATCACCGCGCCCACCGGGGCGAGGTAATCCAGAGTAAACGAAAAGACCGACTCGGAGCTGATCATGGTGGCAAAGTACAGCGTGCGGGTGCGTGCGCAAAACAAAAAAGTCGGCTGGAGTCAAGACCAGGGGAGTAGATTAGGGCTTGTTGACAACAGAGAGCAGTGTTCGTAATTCGTCGGCATGAGCGTCGTAGTCCGCTGGACTGCCCGGCGGCGCCGTATCGAGACCACCTGCAAACCGTTTTATGGTCAAGTAGTGCAGGAAATCGAAGCGGCATCGCTCACGTGTAGCGGCTACGACCAGCGCCTGCGCCGCAGAGGATAAAAAAGATCCTGGCAGTTGCCCTGGACAAAAGGGCTGCCATCACTGAGGGACGGTTATGCAGAAGTGCGGGTGAAAGCCGGGTCGGGATGCTTACCAGCCAAGAATCTGTTCGAGATTTTTGTTAAGCTTGTGGGTTCGCTCCTGGTAGTCTTCTTTTTTGGCTTTTTCTTTTTCTATGACCTCTTTGGGGGCGTTGGCGAGAAAGTCGGCATTGGCCAGTTTCTTGGATGTTTTTTCCAGAAGACTCTGCAGGTTCTGCAACTCGCCTTCAAGACGCTTTTTTTCCACTTCGATGTCGATCAAGCCCGAAAGCGGAACGAAAATCTCGGCACCGGAGATGACGGTTGATGCCGATACCGGAGGTTTTTTGATGTCGGTACCGGTATGCAGTTCCTCGACGCGCGCCAGCGAGCGGAAATATTCGATGTGTTTTTCCAGAAGCTGACCGAAGGCGGGATCATTCACCCTGATATACAGATCGGATTTTTTTCCGGGATGGACATTCAGCTCGGCCCTCACCACCCGCACCGCGGTTACCACCGCCTGTATCTGTTCCAGGCTTTGCTCCAGGGCATCATCGATGTGCTTGCCATCGATCGCAGGCCAGGGACGAGTGCCGATGGACGCCCGCGGATCATCACCTATATCGAGAAGATCAAGATAGATTTTCTCGGTGACGAAGGGAATGAAGGGATGGAGCAGTTTCAGGATTTTGTCGAGGACATAGGTGGCGACGTTGAGCGAGCCTTCCCTGATCGAGGCTCCGGGCCGGTCAGGCTTGATGAGTTCCACATACCATGAGCAGTAGTCGTTCCAGACGAAATTATACAGCGTCTTAGCTGCGGTGGAGAGACGGAATTCGTCGAAGGCCCGGTCGACCTGGCCGATGGTGCGCTCCAGCCGCGAGAGAATCCAGCGGTCAAAAATGACCAGGTCGTTATCATCGACGGTATCGACCACCGGTTTACGCTCGCCGAGGCGCATCGTTACGAAGCGGGAGACCTGGTGCAACTTGTTGACGAAGTTACGGCCGATTTCGAAGGTATTCTTGCTGATCCAGGGGTCCTGGCCGTCAGGGGTCGCCAGGACCAGGGAGACGCGGAGGGCATCGGCACCGTGTTTTTCGATTATCTCCAGCGGGTCGATGCCGTTGCCGAGCGATTTGGACATCCTGACGCCGTTGGCGTCACGAACAGTGCCGTGGATGTAGACATCGGAAAACGGTTCTTTGCCGGTGAACTCGTACCCTGCCATGACCATCCGGGCTACCCAGAGAAAAATGATACCGGAATCGGTGATGAGCACCTTGGTGGGGTAGAACTTATTCAGATCGTCGGTGGCATCCGGCCAGCCCATTGTGGAGAACGGCCAGAGCCATGACGAGAACCAGGTGTCAAGAACGTCTTCGTCCTGGACAAGGGTCTGCGGGTCATAACCGGGGCAATCTTCGGCCGCGGGCCGTTCAACGGAGACGAAGTAGGTGCCGTCCTCGGCATACCATACCGGTATCCGGTGGCCCCACCAGAGCTGACGAGAGATACACCAGTCGCGGATGTTTTCCATCCAGTGCAGGTATGTTTTCGACCAGTAATCCGGGTGGAATCTGACCTTGCCCGTCTGGACGGCATCGATGGCCGGTTTGGCCAATTCCTGCATCTTCACAAACCACTGATCGGACAGATATGGTTCGATGATGTTATCGCAGCGATAGCAAGTGCCCGCCGACAACTGGTATTTTTCGGTTTTTTCCAGGAAGCCTTTTTTCTTGAGTTCCTCGACCAGTTGCTTGCGAGCCTCGTAGCGTTCCAGCCCTTTAAACTTGCCGGCATTCTCGTTCAGGGTGCCGTCGGTATTGAGTATGTTTATTTCTTCGAGGTCGTGGCGCAGGCCTATCTCGAAGTCATTGGGATCGTGCGCCGGAGTGACCTTAACCACGCCGGTGCCGAACTCCGGGTCAACGAAACTGTCAGCGATAATGGGAATCTCACGCTCCAGGATGGGCAGGATAACCGTTTTGCCCACATACCTGCTGAACTTGCCATCCTTGGGATTGACGGCCAGGGCGGTGTCGCCCAGCATCGTCTCGGGCCGGGTGGTGGCCACCATCAGGTAATCATCGGAGCCTTTGATTTTGTACTTAATATACCACAGGTGGCTGGGGAATTCCTTGTGTTCGACCTCGTCGTCGGACAACGAGGTGCGGCAGGAGGGGCACCAGTTGACGATGCGGTGGCCGCGGTATATCCAGCCTTTTTTGTACAGGTGAACGAATACCTCACCGACGGCTCGTGACAGGCCTTCATCAAGAGTAAAGCGGGTGCGATCCCAGTCGCAACTGCAGCCCATCTTTTTGATCTGATTGAGGATTTTTTCTTTGTTGCTATAGGCCCACTCGGCAGTGCGCTCGACGAATTTTTTCCGGCCCAACTCCCGGCGGTAGTGCCCTCTTTG
>JAOUEU010000186.1 GCA_029858555.1 Candidatus Zixiibacteriota bacterium | reverse complement strand
AGGCGTCGTGCGAATCATCCCGGCTGGCCGTGAGGCGGAGGTCGACGTTTTCTTCGATGGCGTTTTTGACCAGTGTCGAAAAAGGGCCGAACGAGGCGCTGTTGAAATACACGCGCTCTTTGGTGTGCGGGAACAGCTGGCGCGCCTGTGCGAATTTCTTGTCAAGACCTTCTTTCATTGCCGTCACCTATTGTGAGTACAGGAAGCCAATAATGATTATACATCCGCTGATCTTCAGGAACATCCCGACCAGAAAATAGAGAAGAAAGGGCATGGCCAGTTTCAGGCGTACCGACAGTCCCATTATCAGCGGCACCATCCCCAGCGTGAAAGCCATCAGGGCCACGGCGACGCCGACGCGAATACCCGACAGCGGCAGCAGGAGGAAGAAATAACTGTAGGCCAGGGCGGGAATGACCACGAAAAAGAGATAGTCCATCACGAAGTTCATAAACAGCCAGCCCGGACCCTGTTCCTCGAGAAGCTCACCGGGAACATACTGCGAAACGTTGAGCGCTCTTCCGGACAGTTCCAGCACCACCGAAATAATCAGCAGGTACAGGCCGCCGGCTACGAAGCAGTAAAGCATCAATTCGGCGGATATAATCATAGCCAGCCCTCCTTGCGGTACCACTCAAATGTCTGTCGCGCCCCCTTCTCAAAGGGAATTTGCGAGGTATATCCAAACGCCTGCCCGGCCCTGGCCGTACTGATTTCCCACGAGGCCAGAAGCTCACCGCTTTTCTCGACTGTAAGCATGGGGGTGGCGCCGACCAGTTTGAAAAGTGTCTCCGAAACGAAAGCAATGGCCTTGAAAAGTGGTCCCGGGACCCATAGAGGAATTCCCTTCTTGCCGCAGGCGTTCTGCAGGATAGTGACCAGTTCGCCCATCGTGTATGCCCGGTTTTCCGCTACAAAGCAGACCAGTCCCGATGCGGTTTGGTGAGAGATAGCCTGAAACACCGCTAGGCAGAGGTCGTCAACGTGCACCAGTTGCATTTTGCGCCGCCGGTCGCCTATGCACGGTTTTATTCGACGGTTGACGGTCTGGAAGAAGGTGAAAATCTCTTTGTCACCCGGGCCGTAAATGCCGGACGGCCTTAACACGACGACATTGAACCGCTCGGCAAAAGACAGGGCCACACCCTCGCCGGCCAGTTTCGATTGACCGTAGACGGTGATGGGATGCGGGGGGTCGTTTTCGTCGATGGGTCGGTTGTCATTGGCCGGCCCGGCGGCCGCCAGCGACGAAATGTAAACGACCTTTTTCACGTGCGGATTGTGTACGGCGATAGCCTCAAAGACATTCCTCGTGCCGCCCTCGTTGATATCGAAAAAGGCCCGGCTATGCTTGACCTTGGTGACGCCGGCATTGTGAATGACGTAGTCAACGCCGGCAAACATTTCGTAGAGAGTCTCCGGTTTGGTGATATCGCCGTAACGGTAACTGACGTTCAGCTCGCGCAGCAAGGACAGGTCGGCGGTCCGGCGCACCCCGGCGATTACGTGATAGCCCTCCGCGAGGAATTTGCGGCACAGGCGCGAGCCGACGAAGCCGTTGGCGCCGGTGATCAAAACCGAGGCTCTGGTTTCGGACATGGGGAGAATTTAGGGAATTTGTGACGGACTAACAAGACAATAGTCGCCGCTCGCCCCGGCGCCGGTTCCGGCGGCCTTGAAAGGAGGATGTTTCAAAACACTTCGGCAGTGAACTTGTAGACCTCGGCGTGCCTGTCCTTGTAGGCGTTTTTGGGCAGGCCTGCTTTAAGGCAGGTTTGCTCCAGGAACTGCGAGGAGTTCCAGCCGTACTCGGTGGCCACCTGCGGCAGCAGCAGTCCCGAGTGCATGTCCATCTTGATCATCAGGCCGTCGCGGCCGGTTTGTATCTTACTGAAGTCGTGCACGCGCTCCAGCGGCGACAGAACGGAAATCTCGACTTCGATATGTTCGAACTGCTCTTCTCTGAGCGGCATAAAGCGGGGGTCTTCGAAGGCCGCCGAAACGGCCATGTCGGCAATGGTCTCGTTCAGGGGCAAACGCCCCTTGATCTGGCCGATACAGCCCTGAAGCTCACCGGCAATTTTCAGGGTGACAAAAGCACCACGGACGATCTCGAGGCTTTCGCGACCGGGCGGCTGGTACTCTTTTCCCTGGAACCTGGCCTTGATGGCGTCCCTGACAACCTGGTGCAAAAGCTTCTTGTCGTCGGCGGACAGGTCGACCACTTTCTTGTCGCGCGGCGGCATGGCGCCCAGCACGGCGCGGTCGGTTCGCTGCCTTTTGACTTTTTCGCCGCCGACAACAGCGGCGGACAGATAGCCGACAACCTCGTCGAAATCCCCGGTGGTTTCGCCGGAAGTGGAGTAGTCGATAAACTTCACTTCCCGTCCGCCCAGACGCTGCGTGGCCATCATGAGGGCCGCCATGGGTCCGCCGCCGCAGGCTTCGCCGCGATGTGATTCGAGCGTCTCGACCAGGAGGGACGGATCGTACTTTTCCACCGCCTCCTGCACGGCGTAGTCGAGCTTGCGGGCTTCTTTCTCGGAGTGAAAGTGTGACAGATCGCTGGAAGCCACCAGCAGGGTATTGGTCCCCTCGATGGCCGCCGCCAGGCTTTCGCCCAGGGTGTTTATGGAATCCTCTTCCTGGTCTCCCATCACAATGGCCACAAGCTTGAATTTACCGAGCACAATCTGCAGAAACGGAAGCTGCACCTCGAGAGCGTGTTCGCCGCGCGTGCCGCCGGAGGCATGACCCATTTTGGAAAGGTAGACCGACGGGTTTGTGGCGGCGATCTTTCGCGATAGTTCTTTATCGATTTCCACCACACCCAGCGGGGTCTGATAACCGTCGCCGTCGTAAACCGATGAACCCTTGAAAAAGACGGTATGCGAGGGTGACACGACGACCACCGTATCGTACTGCTCACCGACCAGCACCTTGTATGCCTTGGCCGCTGTGCGTCCCGAGTAGGGATAACCGGCATGGGGAACGATCAGGCCCATGGGAGGCCCGCCCAGGGGAGTTTTCTCCACTTCGGCGTAAAGGCCGGCTATAGTTTTGCTCAGTTCAACCGAGCCGCCGGGATAAAACAGGCCGGCCACGGCCGGCTTCCGGATGTTCATATTTGTGTCTGCCATAGGATCATCCACCTGATCGGCCTCGCGCCGATACATTCTCTAATCTAACCCGCACCGGGAGTAATGTCAATCACTGGTTTATCCCGTGTTCCGGGCAGGTATCGCTTCGGCCGTTTTGCTTGGGACTCTCGCCCTCGTCGCAAAAAAAACCGGGCTGCTCAACAGCCCGGCTCTCGGCATCATTGCGTGTCTGACGCGCCGGAGGCGCCTTTGGGATGGTTTAGGTCTGAGCCGGCGGCTCGGTGGCAGCCGCTTTCCCGGGTCCGCCGCCGGGTTTGATACCCTCGACAAACGCCGCCAGAGAGGAGATGATACCGCTGGCCTCGTAAGGCAAGAAGACCTTGTTAGCCTGGCCCTCGGCCAGCCGGGGGAGCATCTCCAGGTACTTGAGGGTTATGAGCTTCTCGTCCGGCTTGCCGTCATGGATAGACTTGAAGACCGTCAGGATAGCCTGACCTTCCCCCTCGGCGACGGCAATCTGCCGGTATCTCTCGGCATCGGCTTTTTTCCGCACTGCCTGGGCCGCTCCCTCGGCTTCGAGAATCTGCGCCTGCATGCTGCCCTCGGCTTTGTTGATCTGCGCCTGCCGAATAGCCTCGGCATCGAGAATCGTGGCCCGTTTGTCACGCTCGGCCTTCATCTGGCGGCTCATGGCTTCGGTGATATCCACCGGCGGATCGATGCGCTGGAGTTCCACCCGGTTGACCTTGACACCCCACTTATCGGTGGCCGTATCCAGAACATCGCGAAGCTGACGATTGACTTCATCCCGGGAGGAAAGACAGGCATCCAGGTCCATCTCACCGATGACGTTTCTCAGGTTGGTCTGCGCCAGCTTGGTCGAAGCGACAATGTAGTTCGATATCTCGTAGCGGGAGCGCACCGGGTCCGTGACCTGGGCGTAGATGATCGCGTCGACCTCCACGTTGACGTTGTCCCTGGTTATCACGAACTGGGGAGGGACGTCGAGGACGACTTCGCGCATGTCGACCTTGATAACCGTATCGAAGAACGGGATAATCATGTTCAGGCCCGGGTCAAGGATGCGCTGGAATTTGCCCAGACGCTCCACCAAACCTTTTTCGAACGGGCGGATGATGCGGATCGACATCGACACCAGGATGAAGATCAAGATGACCGCCGCTATTAAGAACACTACCACTGCGTTCATAGCCGTATCCTTTCTGCTTTAGATTTTCTCCACCGTTACCTTGGTGCCGGAGACCGATGTTACCTTTACCCTGGCGTTTTCTTCGATGGCCTCTTCGGCGAAGGCTCTCCACACTTCGCCCTCAATCTGTACCTGTCCGCCAAGGTTGACGTCGATGGCTTTGGTGACCAGGGCGGTCCTGCCGATGAGGGCATCGATGTTTGACTTTTGCGGGGACGGTTTAGTGATTTTTTTGGCCAGGGTCCTGGTCAGGGGCAGCAGGATCGCCGTGACAATAACGAAGATACCTATCTGCCAGTAGTAGGCCTGCGGGTAGAAGTAACTGAACACTCCCGATACCAGCGAGCCGGCAACGAAACAGGCAAAAATGAAAGTCGGCGAGGCCAGTTCGAGTATCAGAAACACCACCGCCGCCGCCAGCCAAATCCAGAAAATGGTCTCCATGAGTGCTCCTTTCCAACTGCGGACAGCCTTGCCGCCGTCCGAGGATATTACCCGCAAGAAGCGCGGATATTCAAAAGATTTTGCTTCCTGACAAAAATCGCATATAGTACGTGTTGTCAACTTAAAAGAGGCGTCGTTCACGGTTACACTACCTGCGGGCTTGTCGTGGCGTTGACGTGGTAGCTTCGCGCTGGCTCCAGTCCGACGGGACCGGGGGAATGACGCCGCCGCTTCATATAGCAGGAGTATAACGAGTGTCGGTTTACAGAAGGTTTGCCGCCGTTTATGATTTAATGGGAGCCGATCACCATTCCGTTCGGATGGTGGCATACACCCGGAAGCTGATGCGTCGTTTCAAAATAGAAGCCACCGCCGGTCTTGACCTGTGCTGCGGGACCGGCAGCGCCATCGCCGGTCTGCTCGAATGTGGCCTGACGATGGCCGGTCTGGACCGGAGCGCCGAGATGCTGGCCGTGGCCGCGAAGAAACTGCGGGGCAGGCATGTCACATTGTATCAGAAGTCTCTGCCGCGCTTCCGCCTCCTTGATTCACAGAACAGCCGCCGCCTGCGGCGCTTTGACATCGTTACGTCGTTCTACGATTCGCTGAATTACCTCAGCGATGAAAGGGAACTGCGGGCGGCCTTCGACTCGGTCTACCGGCACCTCCGTCCCGGCGGCTGGTTTATCTTTGATATGAATACCGCCCGGGCCCTGAAGATGCTGTGGAGCCAGGATGTTTACGCCGACGTCCGCTCCGACCTCGCCTGGGTTTGGAAGAACACGTATTATGACAAGACCAGGTCGGCCGACTGCCACGCCACTTTCTTTGTCAAGAAGGGCTGCACCTGGCAACGCTTCGACGAGCTGCACACCGAGTACGCCTACGATAACAGCACAGTCCGCCGTCTGCTCAAGGATGCCGGTTTTCAGGTAAAGGGCTTCTACCGCTGCTTCACGTTTGACCGGCCGGCCGGCCGTACCTGCCGCATTTGTGGCGTGGTCCGCCGACCGCCTACCCGCCGGCATGCGGAGCAAGTTGAATGAATTTCTCCGCCTTGGCCAGCGTTTCGAGGTACTCGGCCTCGGGGTCGGAATCGATCACGATGCCGCTGCCCCCGTAGATGTTGAGTTCACCGGAATCCGTATCGAGAAAACCCGTCCTGATGGCAACGGACGAATCCATATTCAGCCGGTCCCGGAGGACAAAAAGGCTCCCGCAATAAATGTCCCGCGTATGCGGCTCCAACTGGTCGATAAGCTGCATCGACATCCGCTTGGGACATCCCGTCACGGATCCGCCGGGAAAGGCGTCCAGCAACAGATCCACACAGGTGCGATCCGGCTTGAGGATGCCGGTGACGTTCGAGTACATCTGCAGCAGATTGTCCACGACAAACGTCGACTTGTGGTTTTCGACCCGGACCGAGCCGTACCGGCAGTTGTAGGATATGTCATTCCGGATCAGGTCCACGATCATCGACAGCTCCGAGTCCTCCTTGGTCGAGGTGGTCAGCTTCCGAGCGAGGGCGTCATCGAAGTGTTCAAACCTGAGGGTGCCCTTGATCGGCTGCGACAGAACCTGCCCGTCCCTGACCTGTAAGAATCGCTCCGGCGAGGTGGAAATCACGCGATAAGGGCCGCTGTGAAAAAACGAATAAAACGAGGCGGGCTTGCGCCGCCACAGATACATGAAAAGCTCGGCGGCATCCAGCTTTTCGACCCTC
>JAOUEU010000185.1 GCA_029858555.1 Candidatus Zixiibacteriota bacterium | reverse complement strand
ACAACGGCGGCCGTTCCCCGGCCTTCATGGATGCCTGGTGCAAGAAGGAAGTGGGTTTTCTGACTCTTACCAATATTACTTCCAATGCTGTCGACGTTGAAATCCCGGCCTGCTTCTACAACCCGGTGGCTTATCGCCTGTGGGCCAACGGCGTTACGGGGCCGGAATACTTCGTCATCGAAAATCGCCAACGCGTCGGCTCTGACTATTACTTGCCCGGAGCGGGTCTGCTTATTCTCCATGTTGATGAGACTCGCTGGAGCAACAACGATGAGTCGCATCCGTTGGTCGCTGTTGAGCAGGCCGACGGTATGTGGCATATGGAAAATAACCTGAACGACGGTGATGCCGGTGATATCTGGTCAGCAAGCACCAAGACCGACTTTGATGATCTGTCCGTGCCCAATACCAGGGACTATTACAACAGTCAAACCAGGACCGCCGTCTGGGGCATTTCTGCCTCGGACTCGGTCATGACGGCCGGCCTTGAAATAAACTACTCCCGGCCCCGGTTTGAACTGCTTAACGGCGTCTTCTCTGATGCGACCTACGGCAACGACAACGGGGTGGTAGAAATCGGAGAAACAATAACCTTCACTTTTAGTCTTCAAAACCTTTGGCTCGGCGCCGCCAACGTGACAGGCTTCCTGACGTCGGATAATAACGATATCCAGTTTACCACCCAGTCCGCAAATATAGGCACCGTGACCGGGGATGGCGGCACCGGAGACAATTCGACGATTCCTCTTGTCTTCGATGTTCCCTCCAGCTTTGAACCATGCATCGACTCGTTTTTCCTGGAAATCTCTTCGGACAATCCCTACGGGGGAAAGGTATTCGGCTTTGAGTTGAATGTCGGCGCCCCGGAAATTCTCGTCGTTGATGATGACAACGGCGATGATTATGAACTGGCTCTGACCAGTCGTCTTTTTGCCCGGCGGAGTCCTTTTGACATATGGTCCAAGGCCGACTCCGGCTCACCGTCGGCTTCGGTGCTGAATGCCTACGAACTGGTAATGTGGACCATCGGTAACGCCCGGGCCGACATCATTTCCGCCGCCGACATCGCCGCCATGAAGTCCTTTATGGATAACGGCGGCAATCTATTTTTGACCGGGCAATCGATTGTCGGTGAGATTGACACTGACGACCAGGCGTTTCTCAACGATTACCTGCGGGCCACTTACGTAAGCACGGTCCTGTATCCGTTTATGGTCGGCCTGACGGGCTCGCCGCTGGGCGACGGCATCCAGATACGGTACGGTTCGCAGACCAACCAGTCTCAACCGCAGACTATGACGGCTGTCAACGGGTCAGCGGCCAATTTCGAACTGAAAACCATCGGTGGGGTTACCGGGCTTACTTACGAAGGAACCTACCGCCTGGTTCTGTTCAGTTTCGGCTTTGAAGCCATCTCCGACTTGTTCATATCGACCGGTTATGCCCATCCCGATACGGTTTTCGAGCGCATTATGGATTTTCTGCATCCTGCCGAGGAATCGCTTAACCCGTCTATTACTACTATGAACATACCGGGTGAAACCTCGACGAACGTGTTGAGTCACGTGCCGACTTTTGAATGGAGTGTGGCAGACACGACCGCCAACCCCCTGATCGAGTACCAGGTAAAGGTCGGCACGGGCGATCGCTGTCATAACAGCGATAACATGTGGGAGCCGGGAGTATTCAGCGGCAGCGCTAATTCCATCGTCTACGGAGGGTTGGCGCTGGTGGATGCTATGGATTACGTGTTCCAGGTTCGTGTAAACAACGGTGAGTCGTGGTCCGCCTGGACGGCTATGCCGTTCCATACCAACGGCGAGCCGGTTGTGGGTTTCATAGGCAGTCCCAAAGATGACCAGCAGGTGACGACGGTGACTCCGGCGCTGGTCATGAGCGTCGGCAGCGACCCCGATGGTGACGATATCACCTACGAATTCGAGGTCTACTCGGATGCAGAATTGACCAGCCTGGTGACGTCCGTCGCCGGAGTAGCGTTTGCGACTCCCGTGAGCTGGACAGTCGACGTGGTGCTGGAAGAGGACCACCATTATTTCTGGCGGGGGCGCAGCTTTGACGGCTTTGAAAACTCGTCGTACACCGATGTCGCTTCGTTTTATGTCAATGCCTCCAACCAGCCGCCAAACACATTCAACCTGATATCTCCCGGCAACGGCTCCTTCGCTTTCGACACCTATCCTCGTCTGACCTGGCACCGCGCCACGGACAATGATCCCGGCGATTCGGCCACATATGCACTGTGGACCTCCGATGACCCGGCGTTCAGCTACCACGTTGAAACGGCGGGTCTGGCCGACACCTTCAGGACGCTGACATACGCACTGGTGATGGGGGAAACCTATTACTGGAAAGTCAAAGCCACGGACCTGGGCTCGGCCGAAACCTGGTCATCATCTGTGTTCAGCTTCAAGGTCGTGGAATCGGGCTGCTGCATCGGGAACCGGGGCAACGCCAATAACGATCCGGACGACAAGGCGAATATCTCCGATGTCTCGTACTTGATTGCATTTCTCTTCGGCGTGCCCACGGGCCCTGAACCGGCCTGCTGGGAGGAAGGCAATGTCAACGGCGACGGGGATGAAAAGGTGAACATCTCCGATGTCACCTACCTGATCACCTACCTCTTCGGTATACCTCAAGGGCCCGCGCCACCCCCGTGCCCCTAAATAAGAAGGGAAGACAGTTTTATACTTTAACGGCGGGGCAAAGCGTCCCGCCGTTTTGTCGTATCCGTGGCGCTGATGGCTACGGCAGGGCGGCAGGAGGCGGATCGTCACACAATTGGGAAGCGGGAGTAAACCGTCGATGGAGGGTGGAGGGGGTCATTCCGCCGAGCGTATAGCGCGGATGACCTCGCCAGGGCTCGTTAATGTCATTAACTCTTTGCGCAAGGATTCGTACCGAAGAATCTCGGCCAGTGATTTGAACGCTCTCAGGTACAGGGCGTCATCATAGGGGGGTGCCGCCATGACGAAAAACAGGTGGGTCGGTTCTAGGTCAAGCGAGCCGAAATCGTAGCCGGGAGTGGAACGTGCAAAGGCAATCATGAACTCCTTGGCCTGCAGCGAACGTATATGGGGCACAGCGACGCCGTGGCCGATGCCGGTGGTCGCTTTGCGCTCGCGGTTGACAAAGTCGGTGTAAAGCTTTTTGACGTTGCCAATGCGGTTGCCATTCGCCAGAAGAGCCACCAATTCCTTCATAATAAGCTCCTTGCCGTGCTGTCGCCACTTATCCAGGGAAGTGCCTTCCTCATACGGCTCGATGGCCGTCGTCATTTGCAGCTTGATGCGCTCTTCCGTAAAGTACCGCGA
The DNA here is from genome assembly GCA_029858555.1 of Candidatus Zixiibacteriota bacterium. GTDB lineage: Bacteria > Zixibacteria > MSB-5A5 > GN15 > FEB-12 > DAOUUR01. Next base: position 3,219 of record JAOUEU010000185.1, on the reverse strand, counting down.
GATATTCATAATATTAAATCTATCGACAACAACCAGTTACGTCTTGACCCATTATAAGGCTTCCGGCCGTCATTTGTCAACAGGATTACAGGAGAGCGACAGCGACTATTGACAGCTACCGTTGGCCGGAGTATATTGATTAATATGTAATCTAATGCGGGAGGCCACAATGTGTTCGTTGAGGCTTTTTCTTGCGCTTACATTTCTGCTGTTGATTTGCGGATGCGGCCAGGACCAGCCCACAACGTCTACTGACGTCGACGGCCGCGCAACTACGGTGTCCCCCGCACCGGGAAGTATTCGCGAGGGAGCCGCATTTACCAGACTGCCATATGAGATCCAGGGCCAGGTAGTGGACCCTGTTTGGACCAGCCATGAGTCGTTGCTGCTGGCGCAGTGGCTTGTCGACGAGATGTACCCGCCCGTGACACTGGCCAAAGAGCTTGAGAAGGAACTCAAAATCATCCGCGAGCGCTGGTCATATCAAATCGGCGCAGTGAATATTCGTTTCGGACCCCCTTACGAGGTGGCTATGATTGTAGTCGGGTTCACCGATGACGGCTGGCAAATGTTCAGAGAGGGGGAGTATCATCATTGGGATGCCCTCAACGAGCAGTTCGATCTCGATACGATGATCCTCTGGGGCGGTGGCGCCGCCGAGTCTTTCAAGAATGTCGAACTGCATTTCAACCGTTTGCCTAATGCCAATCTCCTGGTGGACTATTACACCGGTCTTCCGGAAACCAAATACGTCGCGGTGAACGGATATTGCTGTGACTGGCCCCTGTTGCTGGTTCACCAGGGCGATGTGCAGCGGCACTACTTCTTCCGCAATGCCTGGGGCGATTGCCCGTCGGGATGTATCGAGGAAGAGTACTTCTACTTCACGGTTGCCGGTGACAGCGCAAGTTACAAAGGTTACTACAAGCCCGACTGGATCGACCCCCTGCCGCGTCCCGACTGGATGTGGATGGTCGACGAGGCTTTGGCCCGATACTGGGTGCAGAATTACTGGTCTCCGAGTTAGCCGGTTCCGGTTTTACTTCTCCGCTGCCGTTAACGGCTCGCGCGCTTGACGCCCGGGATGGACGGCCCCCTTTATGGGGCAGAATCACTGACGTTGATAGCGTCGTCCGCTGGCAGATGTGTAAATCGGCCTCCGAATTTGCCTGTAGCCTTCTCTGCTTTACTCTATCAGGCGAAACAAGACAAAACCTGATTTGTATTTTCCGTTATTTACTGGCCTATTGACATATTCTGGCTAATGCTATAACTTCAATCCAGGAAATTGACCCTTACAGGTCGGTTTTTTGTGCCGATAAATAGATAAATAACATAAAGTTAATGAGGACTTGTGCCTTTATTCTCCGAGCTTAAGCGAACTCACAACTGTGGCGAACTTCGAGCTGTTGATGTCGGGAAAATGGTACGCCTTAATGGCTGGGTCAACAGCTACCGTAATCTGGGCGGGTTGTTTTTCATCGATCTGCGTGACCGCTATGGGCTGACACAGATCATGATCGACCCCCAGGCGATTGATTCGGCCATGCTGGCGGAAGCAAACCGGGCCCGGCACGAGTTTGTGGTGGCAGCCGAGGGGGTCGTCCGGGCGCGGCCGGAGGGAACAGTCAATCCGAAGATGCCGACCGGCGAGATCGAGCTTAAGACCGAGAGATTTTTTGTATTGTCCGAATCGAAGACGCCACCGTTCGAGATTGAGGATGAATGTAAGGCCCACGATCAGTTGCGGCTGGAGTTCCGCTACCTGGACTTGCGCCGCCGACCGCTTCAGGAAAATATCAGGCTAAGGCACCAGACGACCTTTACCGTGCGCGAATTTTTGACGCGCCGGGACTTCTACGAGATAGAAACGCCGTTGATGATCCGGTCGACTCCTGAGGGCGCCCGGGACTATGTGGTTCCCAGCCGCGTCCAGAAGGGGAAATTTTATGCTCTGCCGCAATCGCCGCAGCTTTTCAAGCAGATACTCATGGTGGCCGGCTTCGACAAGTATTTCCAGATTGCCCGCTGCCTGCGCGACGAAGACCTGCGCGCCGACCGGCAGCCCGAGCACACCCAGGTGGACATGGAAATGTCATTCGTTGTGCCGGACGACGTTTTCGCCGTGAACGAAGCGTTGATGGCGCACGTCTTCAAGGTTATCTTAAATGTCGATATCGAGACACCGTTTCCCCGTTATACTTTTGACGAAGTCATGAACCGCTGGGGGATCGACAAGCCCGATCTGCGGTTTGATATGGAGCTTGTCGATTTGACCGAGGAGGTCCGCGACTGCGGTTTTAAGGTGTTTTCCGAAAATGTAAAATCCGGCGGCGTCGTCAAGGGTATTGTGCTGAAAGGAGGCGGGGAATTCTCCCGTAAGCAGATTGACGATTTGACGGAGAAGGCCCGCTCTTTTGGTGCGAGCGGGTTGGCATACATTCTCAGACCCGCGGCAGGTGACAAATCGCCGATCCTGAAATTCATCGGTGAGGACCTCAAGGACAGGCTCTGCGCCAGGGCTCATGCTGCGGCCGGTGACGCCCTGTTCATAGTTTCTGACAAAGCTCTAAAAGCCGAGGCCATCCTCGGCCAATTGCGCCTGCATCTGGGTAAAGAACACGGCTTGATAAACAGAAACCGCTGGCGGCTGCTGTGGGTGACCGATTTCCCGCTTTTCGATTACGACGAGGAAAACCAGTCTTTCCAGGCTATGCACAATATCGTCTCTCACCCGCATGAAGAAGATATTGCCCTGATAGAGGAGGGCTTTGCCAGTTCGCTGGACCCGACCAATCTGGCGCATCCCTGGCGTCGCGCCCGGGCTCTCCAGTACGACCTGGTCATTAATGGTTGGGAAATCGGTTCGGGGGGGCAGCGAATAAACCGGCCGGACCTCCAGAAGAAGATTCTGGAGATTCTGGGAATAGACAGCGAGCGGGCCGACCGTATGTTTGGTTTTCTTCTGCGGGCCTTCGAGTACGGGGCGCCCCCGCACGCCGGCATCGCGCTGGGGCTGGACCGCCTGGTCGCGCTGCTGACGGGAACAGATTCCATCCGTGACGTCATCGCCTTTCCCAAGACGGCCAACGCCGTCTCGCTCATGGATGGGTCACCGACCCCTATTGATGCCGCTCAACTCGAGGAACTGGGTCTCATGATTAGAGAGGATATAAAGGCCGAATAGATCGAGTATGAGTCTGAATTTAGATGAAAAGA
>JAOUEU010000184.1 GCA_029858555.1 Candidatus Zixiibacteriota bacterium | reverse complement strand
GGGCATAGCGCAGCCCCGCCAATACACGAGCCAATGACAGGGAGGCCTGCCCCGAAAAACGATCGTGCTCGTCGTAGCCGTTGTTGTATCGCAGGAATCCTCCCTCGGCCTGCATCCGGAGAAGTGTTTTGCCTTTTATCCACTCGCGATTGAGAAATGCCTCGTGGCCGGTCAGGTTATACCATGCCCGATAGAAATTGCTGAGATTGGAGCCCTGGCGCAAATGACGGTAGCCGAACTGGCTTCGAGCAGTGTGGGCGGCATTGTGAAACTCCAGGGACGCCGTCAGATTACGATCGAACTTGTCGCGGAATACTGAGCGGCCGCTCTTTTCCGGCCGAACCGCAAACGACCCGCCCCGGTCATATAGCTGACCGGTGGCGGCGAAAGCCACATCCGGCTTTACCGGAAAGTAGATATCGCCGTAATAGTTGTAACTGTCATCATCGCGATTATTAGTCAACCCGAGGGCATTCCGATAGCCGATGGACATATCTATCGTGCGACCGCCCTCAAAAACTCGGGAATACCGTCCGCGGGTGTAGTTGTAGGCAAACGAGCCCCGGTCGTGGATAATAGCTGTTTCCGGCGAGAACGACTGCGGTCTGCGGGGTCGCGTAAGCAGCGAAGCCACGGCGTGCCGGCCGCCGAAAAGCAGACCGGCACCTCCCGGCAAAACATAAATCTCGTCGTCAAGGGCCGTGGGAAGGTCGTTGAGATCGCGCAGGCCGTCCGGTTCAATTATGTGTTCGAACGGTTCGTAGGCGATACCGTTGACAATCAGGTTCATGCGGTCCCCGGACAGCCCGAACGGCTGAACCGTTTTCCTCATCGGCGTCACCTGGTGATCCAGAACAAAGAAGGACGGTTCGGATCTGAAGTAGTCGCCGGCGTCGTGATAGAAGGAACGGTCGACCCGCTCCCGGGTGTTCTGCCGGACGGAGGTGAAGTAGGCCACCAGACTGTCGTAAAAGGATAAAACCGACGGGCGTTCTTCTTTCTCTTGCTGGAAGTCCTTGTATCTCTGTTCAAAGCGGGCCAGCGCTTTCTGAGCGGCTGTGAGCGTATCCTCCCCGGGAATCGGCGTACCGACCGAGTCCGGAGGAACCGGGATACGGCTGCTGTCCGGCGGCTCGGCGTGGACAGGTAACCAGGCCAGGACCGTCAGCGTAAATGGTATGATAAACCGCGTATTCACCTGCATGCACGCTCCCTGGCATATAAATACTCAATGGTTCGAAAAAGCAACGGAAAAACAATGACGTTAGATACCAGGGAGATCCCCATCCAGCCGAGCCCGGTGAGAAACCGCGGCCAGAAAGGCCTGAACAGCCAGGCGTCGGCGGCGTTAACGGGTAAATAATAGAGGACTGTGCAAGCGACGGCGGCCAGTGCCAGTTTTACCGCCAGCACCCAACGGTTGCATCCGGGAAGGTACCAACTGTGAAACCAGGCGCCTATTACGCCACCGGCAGAGGCGCCTATAAGCTGAGCCACCATTATCGGCGGCAGAGCGGGACCGTAAGGATTAAAGGTTGTCCACAGGCCCATGCCGATCACACCAACCGTGACTCCGACTGCTGCCCCCCACAGAAAGCCGGCGGCAAAAATCACAAAGAACACCAGATTAACATTAGGAAGGGACGCCGTGATCCAGGAGAGGACGTATATCAGAGCTGAAAACAGGGCTGTGCGGGCAACAAGCCGCAACCTCTTGCTCATCGGATTACTGCTACCTTAACCTTATCTTCAGCCAACAGCTGACCATCCTTCTTCGCCGAAAACAGCCGCGCATAAGCGATGTAAACTCCCGAGGCCACGTGCCGGCCTTCCTTGTTTTTCAGATCCCAGCCGAAAACAACTTCGCCGTGCGCCGAGTTACCCTGGAAGATGTTAGGCTGATCAGTGCTTATCGTAGCCAGGTATTCGCCGACTACGCTGAATATGTCAACTACCAGGTATGTACCGGTCAGCACCGGATAGCTGGTTCCATTGGTCGGCACTTGAAAGCGGAAGTACACCGAATCCGTGTCCATCTCCGACAGCACCGCCGGGTTGGGATACGGTGTCAGCACCGAGGCGGGCCGGTCGATGTAGGCAGAATCCACCGAACCCTTGTCAAAGACGAAATAAGCCAAATCTATGGGGGAGTATTGGTTGTAATTCTGCCAGATATGCGAGGCCGGCGAAAATATCATGGCGATGGTGCGATAATCTCTGGGATTGGGTATGTTCAGGTAGTGCACCAGTTCGCCGGGCAACAGGAAATTCTCGACCTCGAAAGAATCAAGCTGATTTTCAAGCTGGTAAATGACGTTCACCCCCCAGGGTTGCTTGAAGGTCGGATCGAGGCCCACGCCCGCGTTCATAAAACTGTCGATGTGGAAAAAGTCGTAGCCCAGGCTGGTGTCAACGACACGCGTGGAATCGTTACAGGCCGGATAGGCGCCGTCGTTGCATCTCCAGTACGAGGTGTCATCGCTGATCGTGCCCACCTCCTCAAACCTCAGGTATATGGCAGCATTATGATGAGGATTAAGCGGGTTTCGGGGAGCCGGGACAAAGACGGGATACTCCTGGCGTATCGCCATCACACTGTCGGGAATGGCCGGATAGTTCGCTCTCTCCGAATAACCCGCTCCTGCGGAGGCAATTCCCGCGCGACTGCCGGTAAAGTAGTTCCACCGTACAAACTCGGAGAAGATAGTGGCAAAGTCAAGTGCGCCGCTGGTAACGGAGTCAATCACGTCCTGGCTCACCTGGAGGAAATCCGGGCCGGTGTTTTCGCCGCATCGCAGCCATATCTCACGGATGATTTCAGGCCCGAATTTTTCCCTCAGGTAGATCGGAAAGACAGCGGCGCCGTACGGATGCAGGTCCACGGCACTGAGGAATTGCTGAATGGATGCATGCGGGTCCCGAAAGAAGGCCGGCAAATAATAGTAGTAATCGTTGATGCCATCGTACAACTCCTCCTCCATCCAGGTGGCCGACATCTCCATCCAGTAACGGCGACCCTCCTCCGCCTCTGTGAAATCAATGCCGAACTGAACCACGTGGAAGTATTCATGGGCTGCTGTAACTCTCACGGCGGCGAGGGGTCGGTTCCTGTAAATCGATATTTCCTGGTAATCGTTGTCTATTTCCATAAACGCCGTGGCGCGCGTTGAGGCGGGACCGTCGATGAACACGGAATCCATCCAGGTCAACCCGTAAACGGCACCTCCAAGGTTACTGACATATACGTCGAACTCATCTCCGCTTCCCTGGGGGTAGAAACCATCAGTCGGCGGCGGCGGATAGCCCAGCACATTTACGATATTGTTGTAGACCGAGTCAAATATATCAGCTACGCTCAAGATATACACCGGCACACCACCCACGGTTATATTGGACTGGTAAGCGGCATCTTCTCCCGTCGTCGTGTAATGAATCATGAATTTGCCCGAGGCAGATACGATGGAATCACTCAAGGCCGGTCGCGTAACGAGCGATTCCGGTGCTGCTCCAAACTCGAGCAAAAGATTCTTATCGAGGCGGTGGTAATTCTGGACGAAGTCACACACCGCCGGAGTACCGCACTTGAGCGGGACTTCCAGGCCGGCGGAGACTTCCTGACGCAGCGATGTGACACGCCCACGGTCGCCCTGTCCGGTAACAAACATGAAGTTTTTCACGATCTCTTCCTGCCGCTCCGGAGTCAGTTCTTCTCCCGTTACTCCCGGGGCCGTTAGGAAAGTCATCAATAGCAGTGTCAGGATAAGCTTTTTCAATTTCAATTCCTCTTCTGTTGAACTCGCTGTTTCAAGGCGGCAAGGAGTTCCGCCGGCACTCTCTGGGAACCGACCGCACCATACCTGTCCTCCATGCCGTGAAAATCGGAACCGCCGGTAACGATAAGACGGTACTTCTCGGCCAGGTGTTTAAACCAGTCGGTGTCACGCTGGGAACAGGACGGATGGTATATCTCGATACCGTCCAGGCCCATGCCTACCAGCCTGTCCAGCTGGTTGAAGGCGGCATCAATGTTGGGGTGGGCCAGAACCGCCACCCCGCCAGCCTCGTGAATCATAGCGATTGTCTCGCTCGGAGCGAAGTTTTGTTTGGGGACGTAGGCCGGTTTATTGTCGCCGAGATATTTTTCAAAGGCCTCCTCGTAGGTTCGTACGGCCCCGGCCCTGTGCAAAGCCCTGGCAACGTGGGGGCGGCCGATGGCGGCGCCGTCGGCACACGCTTTGACTTCTTCAATTGTAATGGCGACGCCCAGTCCGTTCAGCTTTTCCACCATCAGTCCCCCCCTTTGGTTCCTGTTCATCTGGAACTTATCGATAGCCCGGTTGAGATCGTCATCATCGGGATTGATGCAGTACGCAAGAATGTGCATGTCGCCGCCGCCGGAGACGGACAACTCCAATCCGGTTATCAGCTCCGGGTCGTCGTCCACGAGGAGCTTTTTTGCGGCGCGGTAACCGTCGAGACTGTCGTGATCAGCCACCGAGAAGGCCACAAGATTCGCCTCACGGACGATTTCCAGCAGTTCCCGCGGGGATCGAGTACCGTCGGAGAAAGCCGTATGCAGGTGCAGATCGATGTATTTTCCCATCTATAGCATACTTTCTACACGTTGTCTGATTTTGGCGGCGACCGCCTCACCCTCGTTTACCACGGCCACAGCCTCTTTCTTCATGGCGGCGACGAAATCTTTATCGGTCAGCGATCCCAGGTTTATGCGCACGTTATATCCGGCCCCCTCGATGCCGGCCATGCCCATCAATCCCGCTACCCCGGCATCCGTAATGGAGTTCTCGTTGCCCTTTTCAGCGACCACTTGAGCCAGTTTGAGGGCTTCGAGCGATTTCTTCATGACCAAAAGAGGCACCGAGGCCGCTTCCTTGTTGGCCGCCTCGAGAGCCTGGTTGCGAGCGGCGATCTCCTCGTCGGTGCTTTTCGGCAACCTGAATGACTCCATGACCTTGTTGAAGGCTTCTTTATCCGTATCAATCAGCCGAGTCAGTTCCGCTCGCAACGCATCAGCTTTGTCGCGGACTTCTGAGATCTCGGCCTTAACGCCGGCGTACTGCTTTTTGCCGACCGTGAGACGGCTGACCATCGCCGTCAGGGCGGCCGCCAGAGCGCCGGCCGAAGCCGCCACCGAACCGCCACCCGGAGCCGGGGCCGAAGAGGCCACTTCGTCGTAGAATGTCTCCCGCGCGGCACCGGCTGTACCGGCATCCTGCAACTTGTGCTCGAGCACCTGCGCTCGCGAGAAGTTCTCCAAGCGGAGATAAAAATCGCACACATCGAGCATGGCGTCCAGCGGCACCAGACCGACCACCTCCGCCGACGTCACATTGACGCCGTACCGGGCAGCCTCGGATTTTATCGTTTCCACCACGCGGAAAATCGGAGTCTTGGTATAGTTGACAAGATTCATCGAGATCTGCACTTGATCCCGCTCCCTGATCTCGAAACCCAGCGCCTTTACGTACCGGTACCCGCCTTTGAGACTGCGCACCGCGTCAGCGATGCGGTCGGCGATCCATTTCTTGTTGGTACCCAGATACACGTTGAAGGCCACCAGCGGAAACCGCACGCCAATCGCCGTACAGCCCGACTTCAGGTTCATTTTGGCCGGACCATAATCCGGCTTGCGCGCCGGATCGGTTTCGATACTGTCACGGATACCTTCGTACTGTCCCTGGCGCACCTTGGCCAGGTTCTTGCGCCTGGGCGTCGTCGCCGCGTCCTCGTAAAGATAGACCGGAATCTGCAGTTCTTCGCCGACGCGCTTGCCCAGCTGGTTGGCCAGTTCCACCGCGTCCTCGATACTCATCTCCGATATGGGCACGAACGGACAGACATCGCAGGCCCCCATCCGGGGATGTTCACCCTTGTGAGTGGTCATATTGATCAATTCGGCGGCTTTCTGGTAACCTCGGAAGGCGGCTTCCACGGCGTCCTTAGGATGGCAGACAAAAGTTACGACAGCCCGGTTGTGGTCGTAATCCATCTCTTTGTCAAGGAGTACGACTCCGTCTACCGAGGTGATCGCACTGCAAATAGCGTCGATGACTTCCGGGCGGCGGCCTTCGGAAAAATTGGGGACACATTCGACTATCTTGGCCATGACTATCTCCGCGACAATTCTACAAGTTGCAGCTTCTTTTCAATCCCCAAGCAAGCAGGGGAATCATTATCTCGTGATGGCCAACGAAGTTGAAACCACGGCCGGCTTTGACGGTCGGTCGGGTCACCACGTTAACCATCGGACGGTAGTGTATGATCATATCGAAATTAGCCGTTGTCAAACGGCTTTTGCCTTTCTTCAGATTCCTGGCCACCGTCAGGGCTTTCAGGAAAACCTCGGGTAATATAACCGCCGAGCCGATGTTGGCAAGCACTCCGCCCCGGTCGATGGCCTGGCAGATGCGGGCCAGAATCCGAAAATCAAGGTGCGATGCCGCCGCGGCCAGGGCGGCGTCGAAGTCAGGATGCTGCGCCACCGTGTCGGTACCCACACTCAGGTGTACCGTCGCCGGCAGGCCCAGCCGGTCCGCTGCGGCAAAAAGAGAGTAATTCCGGTATTTCGCTTTCCCGGAGTTTATGAATACCCCGGCGGCTTCGCCGAGCCCGATACCGCTGGTGTCGGCCAGCTCGCACACGGCCGCATACATCCGCGCCGTTTCCACGACCATGCCGAACGAACCGTCCTGCAGCCCGGTCTGCACATCTTCGGAGGTT
>JAOUEU010000183.1 GCA_029858555.1 Candidatus Zixiibacteriota bacterium | reverse complement strand
CGCTGCGGGCGATGCTGCGCGGTGTCGTGGAGAGAGGTACGGCGGAGGTGGTCAATTCGCCGGCCATCACGATAGCAGGTAAAACGGGAACCGCCCAGATACCGGACGCAGCGAACAAGCGCTACTTCCAGAACAAATTCGTGGGCAGCTTTGCGGGTTTCTTTCCGTGTGAAAAGCCCATGATCGCCGGCGTGGTGGTACTGACGGAGGCGCATCCGGTTCACTACGGCGGTTACACGGCGGGCCCGGCGTTTCGCAAGATTGCCGAACGGTACGCCATTTTGCAGCCGGGGCTTCTGACCGACCCGGAACGAATGCTGGTGGAAAACACCGGCGGAAAGAAGGAGATGGTCGAAGTTCCGGACGTCGTGGGTCGTACAGTGGCGACCGCGCGGGAGATTGTCGAGGAACGTCACCTGACACTGCGCTGTGACACCGAGCAAGGACAGATTGTCTGGCAGTTCCCGCGGGCGGATGGTTTGCTTTTTGAAGGGGACGAGTTGCTGGTTATGGTGGCGCGGCCGGACGAGGAAGACAAAAAGATGGCGAACCTGACCGGCCTGTCGATACGGGAGGTCTCGGCCTTTCTGCGATTCATGGGTATAAAATTCAGAGTGCAGGGCAACGGGCGTGTCGTTCGCCAATCCATACGCCCGGGTGAAATCATATCAACAGAATCGGTTTGCCGGCTGGAGTGCCGGCCTATTTAGGAGGCAGCCATCAAGTTAGGCGAGTTGATACATGACTTGAAGGAGGCCGTGTTGAGCGGCAGCGGCGAGGTTGAGATCTCTCAGATCGAGTACGATTCGCGGCTGGTGAAACCCGGTTCGCTTTTTGTCGCTATCCAGGGTTACCGGCAGGATGGGTATGATTTCGTCGAGCAGGCGAAAGCACAGGGGGCGGTGGCCGTCCTGGGAGAGAAGGATGGCTGCGCCTTCATCGACAACCATGTCAAGGTCGGCAATGCCCGCGAGGCGCTGGCAAAGGTGGCGGCGCACTTCTACGGGTACCCCGGCTTGAAGATCAAGGCCTGCGGCGTTACCGGCACCAACGGCAAGACAACGACCTGCATGCTTCTGAAGAGCATCCTCGAGGCGGGGCAAAAATGTGTCGGGTTGATAACCTCCATGATATATAACACCGGCAAGGAAGTTTTCAAGGCGGAGCGCACGACGCCGGAGTCGCTCGATATGCAGAGGCTTTTGTACCTCATGAAAAACAACGGCTGCGTCAACGCCGTGATCGAGGTGTCTTCGCACGCGTTGATGCTGCACCGGGTGGACCATATCAACTTTCGGGTGGCCGTATACACGAATCTCTCAAGGGACCATCTTGATTTCCACAAGACGATGGAGGACTATCTCAAGGCGAAAGCGCGCCTGGTCAAACGTCTGGACGGTCCCTTGAGCTACGCCGTGATAAACCTGGATGTTTCGGAATTCCGGGGCCTGATAGGCGGTTTCAACTCGGCGTACATGACCTATTCCATGGTCGACAAGAGCGCCGACGTCTATATCGGCAACTTCGAATTGAAACCGTCCGGTACCATGTTCGATCTGGTGACGCCGATGGATACGCGCACGATCTCATTGAAACTACCGGGAAGGTTCAATCTCGTGAACGCTCTGGCGGCGGCGGCCGGCGGCCTGGCCAGCGGCGTGGACCTGGATCACGTGGTGGAAGGCCTGGAGAGCGCACGGCCGGTCCCCGGCCGGTTCAACCCGGTCGAAAGCGGGCAGCCGTTCGCGGTCTATGTCGACTACGCACACACCCCCGATGCCATTCAGCGGTTGTGTGAGTCGGCCCGGGAATTGACGGCGGGGCGGTTATTGCTGCTGTTCGGCTGCGGCGGTGACCGTGACCGGGGCAAGCGCCCGCTGATGGGGCGTGTCGCCACTACCATGGCCGACTATGCGGTTCTGACCTCGGATAACCCGCGCAGCGAAGAGCCGAAGGCCATTATCAAAGATGTCAAGCCGGGTCTCGCCGGGAAGAACTATCAGATCGTTCCGGATCGCCGCGAGGCGATTGAAACGGTGCTCATGCAGGCCCGGGCGGGCGACGTGGTGCTCCTGGCGGGCAAGGGCGCGGAAGATTATCAGGAAATCAAGGGTGTGCGATACCCTTTTGACGATATCGCGGAAGCGAAAAGAGTGCTAACCGGGTTGGGTTACTCAACCATTATGGCCAACGAGGGGACGTGATCAGCTTGCGATTTGATCAACTGGCCGAGATGACAGGTGGAGCCCTTCGCAACGCCGACACGGCGGCCGGCGTATTTGCCGGCGTTTCCATCGACAGTCGGACACTTCGGAAGGGTGAGTTGTTTGTGGCCATTCGCGGTGACAACCACGATGGGCACAGGTTCGTTGATCAAGCCGTCCGAGGGGGCGCCGCCGGTCTGCTGGTGGAACACAGCTGGCCGGGACTGGAAGATATCGGCGAAGTCCCGGTGGTAGCCGTGGCTGACAGCCACGAGGCGATGCTGACACTGGCGGCTCGCTATCGCAACCAGTGCCAGGCCCGGTTTGTCGGCATCACCGGCTCCAACGGCAAAACCACCACCAAAGAACTTGCATACCACCTTATCGGGGCGGTGGAGAAAAACATTTATCGTTCGCCGGGCAATCTCAATAATCTCTACGGGGTGCCGCTGGCGTTATTCGCCACGCCCGAAACCGCCAGGGTGGCCATCATAGAACTGGGAATATCGACCCGGGCTGAGATGCCGCGCCTGGCCGGTATGGTGCATCCCGATGTCATTGCCATCACCAACGTGGGGCCGTCGCACCTGGAGTTTCTGGATTCGGTAGAAGCGGTGGCGCAGGCAAAACTGGAGTTGGTCAGGCAGGCGGCGTCGGTGGTGCCCGTCATCATCAACGCCGATGACCCGGTACTGGTGGGCGAGACCAGGAAGGTGCGGTCAGACTACATCACTTTCGGTATTGACAACGAGGCCGACTTCCGGCCGCAGGCTATAGATGTCACTCAGGGCGGCGGCGCGAGAGTCGCTATCGAAGGTCACGCTTTCCGGCTGCCGCTGGCGGGACGTCACCAGGTGTCCAACCTGCTGGGTGCTTATGCCATCTTCAGAACCCTGGGATATGACTTCGCCGGCATCAATACTCAAAACATCGGCCTGGCGACTGCGCCCATGCGAGGCCAGGTGCAAACTAAAAGAGGCATCACGTTTTTCGCCGACTGCTACAATGCCAACCCGGAATCGATGAAGGCCGGCCTGAGGACGTTTTTTGAACTGCCCGGCCGCGGGCGACGGGTGGTTATCCTGGGCGATATGCTGGAGCTTGGAAAAGCGGGGCCGGCTTACCATCAGCAGGTCGGCCGGGAACTGGCCGCACACGAATTTGACCTGGCTATCCTTATCGGAGAGCTGGCGGGCCATATCCGGGACGAGTTGCTGGCGTCGAGCGTGCCAGAGACCAAAGTCATCTACTTCGACAAGCTGCCACCGGAGGGGCGAGAGGTGGCGGCTTTGCTGCGCGCGGGCGATAAGGTGATGGTCAAGGCCTCGCGAGGCATCGGCCTGGAAACGGTCATCGATGCCGTGGGAAATAACGAGGAGACGTCCTGATGTTTTATCATCTGTTGTATCCGCTGACGAAGTACGTATCAGGATTCAACCTGTTTCAATATATCACCTTCCGCACGGCGGGGGCGACGGTCACGGCCATAATTATCAGCCTGATTCTGGGGCCGTTGTTCATCCGCATGTTGAGAAAGCATCAGATGAACGAGACCATCCGCGACGAGGTACCGGCCAGTCACAAAAAGAAGGCCGGCACACCCACCATGGGCGGCTTGATAATTCTGGCCGGCATTATCATTCCGACGCTCCTGTGGGCGGACCTGAGCAACTTCTACGTGCTTATGATCCTGCTGGTGACAGCCTGGATGGGTTTGATCGGATTTATGGATGATTACCTGAAGGTGGTCAAAGGACAACCGCGGGGTATGGTGGGTCGCAAGAAGCTGGTGGGGCAGATTCTGCTCGGCCTTATTTTCGGGCTGTTGCTTCTGTACTGGTCGCCGAGCGATCAGTTTGACGGCACGACCGGCATACCCTTTTTCAAGAACTATGTTCTGGTGCTGGGGGCTTTCTACGTGCCCTTCGTAATTGTCGTTATAGCGGGGGCGTCCAACGCGGTCAATCTTGCCGACGGTCTGGACGGCCTGGCTATCGGTCTGTGCGGTATATGTTTCATTGCCTTTACGGGTATGGCATATCTAACAGGACGGCTCGATTATTCCAGCTACCTTCAGATCGATTACATCCCCGGCGCGGGAGAGTTGACCATCTATTGCGGGGCGGTGATAGGTTCGTCGCTCGGCTTCTTATGGTTCAACACGCACCCGGCCGAGGTTTTTATGGGCGATACGGGTTCACTGGCCCTCGGGGGAGCACTGGGCGCTCTGGCGATCATGCTGAAGAAAGAACTGCTGCTGGTTATTGTCGGCGGGGTCTTTGTGATAACCGCGCTCTCGGTAATCATACAGGTTCTGTCCTACCGGTACCGAGGCGGCAAACGAGTTTTCAAGATGGCTCCCCTGCATCATCACTTTGAGTTGGTGGGGTGGTCGGAGTCCAAGATTGTGGTGCGTTTCTGGATACTGGGCGCGCTGTGCGCGCTGGTGACACTGGCGACATTGAAGATAAGATGACGGTTGAAGAACGCATAAAGAACAGGAAGATCGGGATAATCGGCATGGCCCGATCCGGCATGGCGGCGGCCTTCCTGGCTGACCAGATGGGGGGTAAGCCATTTGTCTCGGATACGAAGGCAGCCGAACACCTGTCCGGCGAACTGGAGCGACTTCGGAAAAACAGTATTCCGTTCGAGACGGGTGGGCATACTGACAGGTTGCTGCAGTGTGACTACGTGGTGATTTCGCCGGGAGTGCCGCTGTCGGCCGGTATAGTGGAAAAGGTACGTGCCAAGGGCATCCCGATCTTCTCCGAGATTGAATTTGCCTCCTGGGCCTGCCGGGGGCGCATAATCGGCGTCACCGGCTCCAACGGCAAAACGACGACAACCACCCTGCTCGGTCACATCTTCAGCGCCGCCGGTTTCGACACGTTCGTCTGCGGCAATATCGGGTTTCCGTTCGCCGAGATCGTCGCCAAGATACCGGAGGAGGGAATCGCGGTGGTGGAAGTCTCTAACTTCCAACTGGAGACGATAGCCGACTTCAGGCCGGCGGTGGCGGTTATTTTGAACCTGACCCCGGATCACCTCGACCGGCACGCATCGTTTGAAGAGTATAAAAATATCAAGTACCGCATTACGGAAAACCAGGGGCCCGATGAGCGCCTGGTGGTCAACCTCGACGATCCCGAGATCGTGGCCGACAACGTCGCCAGCCGCGCCAGTCGGGTTTACTTTACGGCTGCTGACCGCAATGACGCCGCGGCTTTTGTTCGCGGTGACACCCTCTGGGGAAAATACGCCAACGGGTCTGTGCCGATAATCGATTGCCGCCGGATACTCATCCCCGGGCCGCACAACCTTCAAAATGCCGCCGCCGCTGTCGCCGTGGCCGTGCAGTTCGATATTCGGCCGGAGGTTCTCAAAGGTGTTCTGGAGGCGTTCCCGGGGGTCGAACACCGCCTGGAGAAAGTCGGGAAAGTGGCCGGGATAGATTTCGTCAACGATTCGAAAGCGACCAATGTCGACTCGGTGTGCTATGCTTTGCGCTCGATCGATACGCCTATCCATCTCATAGCCGGCGGCCGCGACAAGGGCTCGCCGTACGAGCCGATCGCCAAATGGGGGAAAGGGAAAATCAAGAGCGTGGTGGTCATCGGTGAGGCCGGCGACAAGATTTTTCACGCCCTGGGACAGTCCTTCCCGGTGCAGTTCGCCGACAGCCTGGAAGAGGCGGTCAGGAAAAGTTTCGAAGCGGCCTTTCCGGGAGAGACGGTTCTTCTGTCTCCCGGCTGTGCCAGTTTCGACATGTTCGAAAACTTCGAGCAGCGCGGCAAGGTTTTCAAGGATGCCGTGGCGAATCTGAGAAACGGTAAGCGGAACAATGAGACGATCTCTAACTAAGAGAAAAACCGACGAGCATCTTCTGATGGTTTACCTGGCGACCATCGTCACCGGGCTGGTGATGGTGTATTCGACCTCGTCGATAATCGCTGACAGCCGTTTCGGGTCGCACCTGTACTTTTTCCGAAACCAGTTGCTATGGGCGATCCTGGCGACCGGGGCGATCTGGATAATCAGCCGGCTGGACTTGCAGCGCCTGGCCGTGTACTCGGCGCCGGCGCTGCTTTTGACCCTGCTGCTGTTGTCCCTGGTGTTTGTCATGCCGGCGCGCAACGGCTCGCACCGCTGGCTGATGCTGGGCCCGCTGACGGTGCAGCCATCGGAGTTATTCAAGTTTGTCATGATTTACTACCTGGCGTTTTCACTGTCAAACCATAAACGAAATATCGCCGATGTGAAGCAGCTGGTGTTTCCCTACCTGCCGATTATCGGCCTGGGCCTGTTTTTGATTCTCATGGAGCCGGACCTGGGCACGACCATCGTCATCTCGCTCACGGCGGTGGGCATCTTCTTTCTCGCCGGGGCCAGGATGAAACATCTGTTAGTCGGCCTGGCGCCGTTAGCAGGGGTCGCGTCCTTCGTGGTGTTCGTTCTGGGTTACAAGAAAGCACGAATCCTTGATTATATCGCGGCGGTCGTTGACCCGCTGCAGGGAAGCTATCAGGTCAAACAAGCGGCCTTGACCTTAGGGTCCGGGGGTCTTCTGGGGACCGGGT
>JAOUEU010000182.1 GCA_029858555.1 Candidatus Zixiibacteriota bacterium | reverse complement strand
CGGCGAGCTGCGCTGTATCGGTGCCACGACTTTGAATGAGTACCGCAAGTACATCGAAAAAGACGGCGCCCTCGATCGCCGGTTCCAGACGGTGATGGTAGAGGCGCCCAGCGCGGTGGACACTATCAAGATCCTGACCGGCCTGCGCCCGCGTTATGAGGAACACCACAAGCTGAGCATCTCCGACGAGGCAATCGAAGCCGCGGTCAAACTGACCAATCGCTATGTTTCAGGCAAGTTCCAGCCGGATAAAGCCATCGACCTTGTCGACGAGGCGGCCAGCCGGGCGCACCTGTCGACATACACACGCCCCACGGAGTTCACGGATCATGAGAACGAGATTGCGGACTTGCAGCAGAAGAAAGAACAGGCTGTCAAAAACCAGGCCTTTGAAACAGCGGCTCAACTCCGCGACGAGATAAAGATTAAAAAGGAACGGTTGGCGCAGCTTCAGAAAGACTGGGAGGAATCCCGCGAAAAGGAGAAAATCACCCTGACCGCGGACGACGTCGCGGCCGTGCTGGCCAAGATGACGGGGATACCGCTTTTCCGTATGGAGGAAAGCGAATCCAGGCGCCTGCTGCGCATGGAAGACGAGTTGAAGAAGACCATCGTCGGCCAGGAGGGAGCGATCTCCACGCTGGCCAAATCCATCCGACGGGCCCGTGCCGGGTTGGGTGATCCCCGCCGCCCGATCGGCGCCTTCATCTTTCTGGGCCCGACGGGAGTGGGAAAGACCGAACTGGCTCGCACCCTGGCCAAGTTCCTTTTCGAAGACCCGGAATCACTGATCCGCATTGACATGTCCGAGTACATGGAGAAATTCGCCGTCTCTCGTCTGATTGGTGCTCCTCCCGGATATGTCGGGTACGAGGAAGGCGGCCAGCTTACCGAAAAGGTTCGTCGTAAACCGTACTCGGTGGTACTGCTCGATGAGATCGAGAAGGCGCACCCGGATGTTTTCAATATCCTGCTGCAGCTGATGGACGACGGGGCATTGACCGATTCGTTCGGGCGCAAGGTTGATTTCAAGAATACCGTCATTATCATGACCTCCAACATCGGCACCCGTCAGATTCAAGACGGTAAGACGGTAGGTTTTGATGCCCGGGCGGTCGACCAGTCGTTCGACTCGATGAGAAAGAAGATTTTTGACGAGCTCAAGAAGCTGTTTAACCCGGAACTTCTTAATCGTCTGGACGAAACCATCATATTCCGGCCGCTTGACAAGAGCCATATCAAACAAATTATCGATATTCTCGTGGCCGACATCGCCACGCGGATGGCCGACCGCGGCATCAGTTTCACGCTCACCGATGAGGCTAGAAGCTTCCTGGCCGACAAGGGATTTGAACCTGCCTACGGCGCCCGTCCGCTGAAGAGAGCCTTGCAGCGATATCTTGAGGATCCTCTGGCCGAGGAGATTCTGCGCGGCCAGTATGCCGGGGACCTTGACCTGACTATCAGTGCCGACGAAGAGAATCTGACATTCGTGTTCGGTCATAAGAGAGACAAGGAAAGTCAACCGGACCCCGAACAGAAGAAACCTGTCAACAATTAGGCTGGTATTCCTGTCAGATTTGCCCGACAAAAGACAGTCGCTCCGAGCAGGTCCGGCCGCCGGCACAAATTGACACGATAACGCCATGGGAACAAAGGACTTATAAAAACTCTTGCATTTGCGGGGGAATTGCGTATAATATAAGGCTATGGCTGCACCCTGTGCGGCCGGTTGATTTTGAAAAATAGAATTTGGTAGAGGTATAAGATGGCTCACAAGAAAGGTGTCGGCTCGTCAAAGAACGGCCGCGACTCCAATGGTCAGAGAAGAGGTACCAAGGCTTTCGGAGGTCAGGTAGTTCCGGCCGGTGCGATCCTGGTTCGTCAGCGCGGCACGCCTATCAAGCCGGGCTACAACGTCGGGGTAGGCAAGGACTATACGCTGTTCGCCAAAGTGACCGGTGTGGTCAAGTACGAGCGGGTCGGCAAGAGCGGCAAACGCGTCTCAATCTACGAATAGGCAATAGCCTTTGGCCCCGCTGGTTATCTGTGATCGGGTAAAGTTTAAGGTGCTGCCGTTTTATAACGGCAGCACTTTTTTTTGCCTATGGATGCGCAAGCGGACGAGGCGGGGCGCCATCGGCCGAGTGTCCCGTCGGTTACCTATTACGGTTTTTGTCTCAAGTTTATTCTGAGAGTAAGAACCGCGCCGCTGATCTCGGCCGAACCAAACCTGTCACGATAATCCTTGAATATGAAGCTGCTCGCCGTCTTCTCCAGTACCTTCAGATACGGATCGAGGTTATTAACAAGGTTTCGGTAGGCCGACTTCGCCTTGCCGCTGTCCGGATAGGGGATCACAATCTGCGTGTAGACCGAATCGTCGGCATCGGTATATTTCCCGAGTACTCCAAAGACAATCCCTCCGAGCTGCAGTACATCGTCCTGGCCGAACGTAAAAACCGGCTGCAGGGCGTATGGGCCTCGGATGAGTCGTTCGGAGTGGGGCACAAGGTTGTCCGGCGGCAGATGCCTGAACAGGTCTGCCGGTTTTTCATCGGGAATGAGTTTCAGCACTTGCCTGGCCAGGGCCGTCATCACCGGCCGCAGGGCTTCGTCTCCCGAGAAGCTGTTGACCTGGATAAAGCAATTTCCTTTTACGATAGCGTACTGGTAATGGTCGCCGGAGCTTCTGGCGATGATACCCTCGACCGGTGTTTCCCGGCCGCACTTCATGAGATATATGCCAAGCGCCGCCTCGGGCCCCGTCATACGGTATACTTCGAGATCGATTTCATGGCCGTCTCCGGTGTAACGCTGCACGAGAAGTTCATTGAAGCCGAATTCGTGAAACAGTTCAGCGCCGCCGTCGATGTGTCCATACAGATCGTTTCCGGCGAATATCAGCAGCGGGTCGGATTTCGTCCAGCCTTCGATGAAGTTGTCATCCGGGACCTGCGGTTGCGCCGCCACACCGGCCGTTAATAACAGTAGGCAGACAAGGGCCGTAAACATCGATTTCGGAATCATCATACGATCCGCTCAGCCGGTGGTGATGTCGGTGAAGATGTGCTCGGTTTTGTCGGGGTCGACCACGCCCAGGCCAAGGCGCTCGGCGTAGCGCAGGTACTCGGTCCAGCGAGGATGCTCGTCGACATCGATCTTCATCTCTTTGCGTTTCTCGACCATCTTTTTCTGGCAGACCATGTCCATGGCAAAGGGATCGGTGGCGAAGAAGATGGTGTTGTCCTCATAGGCGAACTTGGCGTTGGCCATGGGACCGCCTTCGTACTGGGCCCTCAGGCCGTCGGCGATATTGAGCACCAGCCGGTCGCGGATCACCGGCAGCGCCAGTACTTCCGTGCAGACGTCAAAGAACAGCGGTCGGTGGAGCCGCCCGGTGTTGCAGATAGCAGCGTAACCCATATTCTTGGTGGCCACGGAGATGCCGTTACCGGTGTTCTTGAAGACCGGGACATTGATAATCTTGGTCAGCCGTTGCGTGAGCAGTTTACCGATATAGGAGTACTTGTTGTTGAACACGTGCTGGTTGAGGTAATTCTTGTCCTGCGGGGCCTCGACATCGGCCCAGTAGTAAACATCGATGTCGAAATTGCCGGCGCTGACATGGTTGCCGTCGGCGTCGAGCCAGCGGCTGTCGTCCGTGCTTTCGGGGTCCATGGCTTTTTCGTCCATGGTGTGAAGCCCCACGCAGTCTATGCCTGGATAACGCTCGGAAGTGAAACCGGCATCCGTGAGCATGTAATCCATCCGGTCCCAGATGACGATATTGTTCCGCTTGATGCCGTTGGCCTCAAGCCAGGCAACGATCGCGTCGACCAACTCCAGGCGCGTACTGATAAGACCCGGGCCCACCGGGTTTACCTTGATGCCGACCACGTCGTTTTGATCGAAGAAGAGTTGAAAACTTTCCTGAAGGTTCCTTCCTGTCAGTTGCTGCAGGCCGGTTTCGAACATCTTTTTTATCGGTTCGGGCTGCGGCACGCCCTCGACCATGGTCTTTTTGTCGTGTACTTCGACCGTCCGGCCCGGGAAAAGGCCGGGTAGCGAGTATTTCGTCCTGGGGACTTTCATCAACTCGTCGATATTGGTTTTGATTCGTTCCGGCTGGCCGCTTTCATACTTTTCCTGCGCCCACAGCGCCGGTGTCCCCAGCACGATGCCGGCGGTGACAATACCACCGGCCTTGACGAAATCGCGCCGGTTGCAGTCAAACCGCGAATTCATGGATTTATACATAGCTGTCTCCTCTGAATGCATAGAGGTTTCGAAGCGATCTTTGTTTCACCGCGAGGTTCCGGAGCTCCTCAGCGCATAGAACCGATGCGGGCAGACGCGCGAGGCTACTTCACCAGCGCGGCCAGTTTGTCGTAGTCGATCTTCTCAGCCAACAGAATGATTTCCTCGACCGTGGTCAGTTCGTCGCCTTCAACGCTGACGAGAATTCGCTCCGCCACCAGGACAATCACCTGGCAGGACTCCAGGACGCCCTCATCCTTGTTCGTGATCAGCTTGGCCTTCTGTTTCTTGATCTCGATGGTCTTCACGCTGCCGTCGGGTCCGTCGAATTCAAAGGCCATCATAAAAGGCGCCATCAGCAACTGGTTAAAACCAGAATCCCAGATGCGGACGGTAATACTTTTCGATTCGTCTGCTTTGGTCTCGGCTTTGAAGCGGCGCTCCACTGAAGAGTAGCTGAAAGGTTGTTGGGGGTTATCCGGGTCGGGAATCGACAGCGAGCCGCCCTCGAGTTTGCCGGTCCTCATCCCCTCGATGGCCTCGGGCAGAAACTTGGCCAGTTCGTTCCAGTCAACCGCTTTGACGGCTTTAACCTGCTCCTCGTCCTCGGCCGTGACCGTCACCGCTACAAGACAGAGCAAGAGACATAACAACAATGGCAAGAATTTCTTCATGATTGGCCCTCTCTGTGAACTTTGACTACGTGCTTAAATATGCGTGAGCGCCCTCCGATCGGCAACAAAAAATGCGATTGTCATTGCGCAAATCGCCGGGTCGCATATATTCGACAGCATACAATGAACCGGTTACTGAAAGATCTGAACAAGGACCAGCTCGAGGCCGTGACCACGACTGAAGGTCCCCTGCTGGTCATTGCCGGGGCGGGTTCGGGCAAGACCCGGGTGCTCACGCGGCGGCTGGCCTATATACTGACGGAACGCCTGGCCGAACCCTATCAGATCATGGCCGTGACCTTTACCAACAAGGCCGCCGGTGAGATGAAGGAACGGGTGGCGGCGCTTCTGGGCGGCGACGTTCCTGGTATGAACGTTTCTACTTTTCATTCTTTCTGTGCCCGTTTCCTGCGTCGCGAGGCCGAGCACCTGGGCTACGCCGCGTCGTTCACGATCTTTGACGAGGACGATTCGCTGACGCTGGTCAAAAACTGCGTCAAGGAGTTGGGGCTTTCCGGCAGTCAGTTTGCCCCCAAGGCCCAGCGGCGGAAAATCTCCAATGCCAAAAACCGGCTGATTGGCGCCGAGACCTACGCTGAGTCCGCCAAGGGTTATTTTGAGACCAGCACCGCGCAAATATACACGCTCTATCAGCGCCGCATCCGCGAGTGCAACGCCATGGATTTTGACGACCTGCTGTTCAACACGGTTCTGCTACTGAGAGACCACCGGGAGGTCGGACAGCGCTATCGACAGCGCTTCAAGTATCTGCTGGTAGACGAATATCAGGATACCAATCACGTCCAGTATCTTCTGCTCAAGCACCTGCTGGGCGAGCATCACAATATTGCCGTGGTCGGCGACGAGGATCAGTCCATTTACGGCTGGCGGGGCGCCGATATCAGAAACATCCTGGACTTCGAAAAGGACTTTCCGGGCGCCCGGATCATAAAACTCGAACAGAACTACCGTTCCACCAGCGTTATCCTGGACGCGGCATCGGCAGTCATCAAGAACAACGAAGCCCGCAAGGGGAAAACCCTCTGGACCGATGCGGGCGGTGGTGAAAAGATCACCCTTTTGCTGGTTGATTCGGCCGAAGATGAAGCTCTCAGAGTGATTGACCTCATGGACACGATGAAAACCGCCACACCCTTGAAAGATATCGTCGTTCTGTATCGAACCAATGCGCAGTCACGGGCGTTTGAAGAGCAGTTGCGGCGGCATAATATCCCCTATCAAATCGTGGGCGGCATCTCGTTTTATCAGCGGAAAGAAGTCAAGGATCTGATGGCCTGCCTGAAACTGATCGTCAACACCTCCGATGATGTCTCCTTCCAGAGAATCATCAACTACCCTCGGCGCGGGATAGGCGAAAAGACCCTTAATGATATCGCCGAACTGGCCCGGCGGGAGGGTGTCTCCCTTTATGAAACCGTGAAACGCGGTGACGCTTTCCCCGAACTGGCCCGGCAGATGAAGCGCATCGGGCCGTTCGTGGAGCTGATTGAGAAGTATCGCGAACAAAAGGATTCCGTGCCCATCGATATTCTGACGCAGGACCTGGTGGACGACATAAAGATGATAGAGGACTTGCGCGCCGAAGATGAGATCGTCGGTCAGACGAAAATCGAAAACATCGAATCGTTCATAGAGGGTACGGCGGCTTTCGCCGGCGGCAACGGTGAGGCTCTGCTGGAGAACTATCTGGACGAAATTTCACTGTTCACCGACATAGATGCCTACACGGAAGTCGAGGAGAAGGCCACCCTGATGACACTCCATACGGCGAAAGGACTCGAATACGACACCGTATTTATCGTCGGCCTCGAGGAGGGTCTTTTTCCTCTTGGGCGGACGCTGGACCAGCCGATGGAACTT
>JAOUEU010000012.1 GCA_029858555.1 Candidatus Zixiibacteriota bacterium | reverse complement strand
ACCGAGAATGCCCAGCTGACCCAGAAACAGGTCGGCACCGACGATGTTTATCGCCATATTCGACGCCGGTTCGATCTGGAATTCGATTATACCATAGTCGCCGCGGTAAACCACGCCATTGCTAGAACCTGACAGGGATAGCTGGTCGGTGCGGTATCCCGAAAACATTTGTTTGCCTTCGAGTTCACTGCGCGAGAGTTGCATGAGCTGGTCGAAGATGGAACGCACCTCGTTGGCGGCGGCCTGCCGGGCGATGCTGTCGTAGGTGCTGTTGGACATCGACACCGTGACCTCTTTGGCTTCGCTCATCAGACTGGTCAGGTTGGCCAGAATACTGTCGTATGAGTTCATCCAGTTCTGAGCCTGGCCGATATTCTCCCGGTATTGCTCGTTCCGGGCCAGTTCACCCCGGTAGTCCAGATCGCGCAGGATTCCCAGCGGATCGTCGGAGGGACGGTTGATCCGTCTTCCCGACGACATTTGGGTTTGCATTTCCATGAAGCGCGTCAGCGAGCGCTGCATGTTGAAGGTCACCAAATTGGTGATCATGCTGTCAGTGATTCGCATAATCAGTTCCTTCTTGCCCCGTAACGGTATCTAAGGCCGCTTGCCGGGTGTGCCCGGCCGGCGGGGTTTCCGATCACGGGAGGGATAGTCCTTGTAGTCGATCTCGGCCGACTGGTCTGCTTCCGGGTCCTTGCCTCTGATCTTGTCCTTGATCATGCTGACCACTCCGAACAGGTCCCTTTTTACCGACTTCGACGCTTTTCGATTCTCCTGTTGAATCCTGACATAAACCTCTTCACGGTGAACCACCACGTTCATCGGCGCTTCGATACCCAGTCGGACCTGGCGCCCGTGGACACCCAGTACCGATATCTTGATGTCGTCGCCGATGGTGATCGACTCACCCAACTTCCTTGTTAGAATAAGCACCAAACCCTCCGTGGTTTTGTATCTCCCTTACCGGGAGGATCTCTGTTTACCGACCCACAATCCCCATCTTCGATATCACGGTATCCAGGGCCTGGTCGATCGTCGTGATAACCCTGGCGGCCGCGTCGTAGGCGTGCTGGCTGCGGACCATGTTGGCCATTTCCTCGTCCAGTGATACGCCCTGTACGGCTTGCCGGGCGTTCTCCGTCTGGTTGAGCAAAAGCTCGTAGTTCTTCGTGAACGATCGCGCTTCCCGCGCTTCCATCCCCAACTGCCCGACGAAACCGTTGTAGTAATCGTTGATGGTGGTGGAACCGTTCACCATAACCGCCCTGTTCCTCAGATCGTTAATGGCCAGGGCGATTCTGTTATCGCCTACTTCTCCGGACAACGAGGCCGCGATCCGGGCCGGATCACTTGCCAGGTCCGGATTTATGCGGATGCCGGCGGCCGTGAGTAGCGAGGTTTCAAAGAAATTCACGCCGGTGGTGCCGTTCAGCCCGTAGCCGGACCGATGCAAGGCGTTGACTTCCTCGATTATAGTCCGCGCCAATACGTCCAACTCTTCCATGTAGCTGGGAATGACTCGGTCACGGCTGTCAATCAACCCCTTGAGCTGCCCGTTGAGGTTGCTGATTTTGACATCGGTCCCCTTCCAGACCAGTTCATGTTCCAGTCTGCCGTCCCGATTGAGGACTTTGGAGGCGATTTCCAGGTGGTCGGGTCCGTCCACCAGGGCCATGGCCCCGATGAATACGGTCATGCCACCGTTCTTTTGTTCGATGGTATTAACATCAATGTATTCCGAGAGTTGATCCAACAGCAGATCACGGGCGTCTCGCAGGTCATTGGCCTTGACGCCGCCCAGCTCCATTGACTTTATCTGCTCATTAAGGTTGCCGATTTCTTTGGAAAGACGGTTGATTTCCTCCGTTACATTCACTAAGTCACGATCCACGGAATCGCGCAGGGCGTCCAGCTGCTTGGCCGTCTGGTGAAAGCTGTTCACCACCAGGTTGGCCTGTTCCAGGATAGCCACCCGGCTGCTGACCGAGTTAGGATTGGTCGAAAGATCCGCCCAGGAATCCCAGAACTTATTGAGCAGATCGGATAACGTATTGTCGTTCGGCTCGGAAACAAGAGACTCGACCTGATCCATGACTTTTTCTTTGTAGCGCCACTGCCCCAGCAATTTGTTGTCCTCGCGGAACTGCTGCCCCAGGAAAAGGTCCTGGATGCGCTGGATATCGTAGACCTGCACGCCTGTTCCGACAATACCGAGCGTGGTCGTCTCCGGGTAGGTCGAAGTAATCTGAACGCGCTGTCGCGAAAAGCCGGGAGTGTTGACGTTGGCGATGTTGTGGCCGATCGTCTGCAGTCCGAACTGGTGCGAGAGCAAGGCTCTCTTTCCGATTTCCAGGGCCTGGAAAAGACCTGCCATCACGCCCTCCTGTCCATAGCTACGTTTGCCTCATGGCGACTCTGGCTGCCGGTGCGTGAGTAGGTGCTCTCGGGATGGTTTATCCTGGAGAGCATCTCCATCGTCTTGTGGATATACTCGCGGGACCGGTTGAGAAGCAGCGCATTCTGATTGCGCACGTCGTTTATCTTGTCGTTGAGCGCCAGGATTGAGTTCTTCAGCCGCGACAGTCGATCGGCGCGGTCTTTGTCCACCAGCTTCAGAAGGCGAGTGACATTGAGGTCGCCGCTGATCAGGTTGACTTGCTTGATTTCCTCGACCAACTCTTCCCGTTGCTTGTTCAGCAATTGGCTCTCCACCAGTTTTTCGCGCTGAAGGCTGGTAATATTTTTGAGAGCTTCCAGATCGTTCTTGACCAGCGCCTCCTGCTGCTTCTCCAGCAACTCGAGAAAACACTCAAAGACGGCGGCTTCCCTGCCTATGATTTCAATCAGGCGGTCAATCATGTCCTATATTCTCTGTTCAAATTTCGTACATATAGTATCGGCCATACCTTAACACACCTTAACCCGATCCGACACGGCCTCCGGGACCGGTCGACTGCAGTGTGTCCAGAACTTTCGTGACGTATTCCTGCGTTTCCCTGAATGGCGGTATACCCCCATATTTATCTACGTTGCCCGGCCCCGCATTGTAAGCGGCCAAAGCCAGCTTCAGGCTGCCGAAACGGTCAAGCAGGTTGCGCAGATATTGTGATCCAGCCCTGATATTCTCACCGGGGTCAAAAATCTGTCTGACACCGTAGTCGCCGGCGGTGGAATCCGCCAGCTGCATGAGACCCTTGGCTCCGGCATCCGATACCGCCTGGGGATTGCCATTCGATTCCACTTTGATGACAGAATATATCAGGGCTGGATCCAGGGAGGTAAGATTGGCAGCTTGCGTAATATGGTCTCCAAATCGTGACAATATTCCATCCTGCCTGACCCTCCTGGGCACGTTGCCTGTCGGCAGGAAGGTATCAGGCCCTATTATGTTTTTGACGTCATTTTCGCTTCCGGTCTTCAGCGGCGTGGGTTCTCTCCTGATGTCAATCGGCACCGTCGGTTGGTCCAGCGGCTTGATTTCGACATCATTCTCGGCCGTGCCATACTGCGCCTCCAGAAGTCTCTCCATAGAATTGTAGAGCAACTTCGATATAGAGCCGGGGCCGCCCTGCACAATGCGCTGAGCCAGTTCCATGTCGAACATCTGGCTGAAGGTGTCCTTGCCCAGGCCGCCTGAGAAGGCGGTTTTTTCCGTCAGGGAATTCTCCGGAACCGTCTGCCGCATCGTCTTTAGCATGTAGTACATAAAGAACGATTCGAATTCTTTCGTGGCTTCCTTAAGCCGCGCTTTCTCGGCCTCCAGTGTAGCCGGGCGCGCACCCTTTAAGCGCTCGATGCCCGATTGCGGAAACAGGGCCGGGGCGGGATTTAGATCGGAGCCTGACATCACAAAATCACCAACTCCGACCGCAAAGCGCCGGCCTGCTTCAAAGCCTGGAATATCGCGATGATATCCCGGGGCGTGGCGCCGATCCGGTTCAGGGCGGTGGCGACATCGGACAGGTACACCGATTCCTGAAGGAGCACCACCCGTGCTTTCTCGTCCTGAATATTTATGCGCGATTCCTGCGAGACCACCGTCTCACCGGCGCTGAAAGGCTCCGGCTGCGAGATGACCGGCAGGGACTGAATATTCACCGTTATGGTGCCATGGGCCACGGCCACCGGCTCGATAGTCACGTGCTGGCCAGCCACAATGGTACCGGTCTTTTCGTTTATGACCACCCGGGCGGTATTGTCCGGCACAACCTCGAGGTGGCCGATATCGGACAGAAACCGCATCCGCAACGTGGGGTGCGACAGGGAGTCCGGCACCAGCACTTTGACCGTCCCGCCGTCGACGGGATAAGCCGTCAGGCCGTATTTTATGTTGATTCTTTCCGCAATGCGGTGCGACGTGGTGTAATCGGGATTGTGCAGGGACAGATAGATTTCGCGCTCACTGCCGGTCGGCGCTTCGAGCCCTTGCGTAATCTTGCCGCCGTCGGGCACCCGGCCGACCAGCGTGTAATTGTTGACAATCTTGTTGCCATCGTCCACTTGAACATTAAAGCCGCCGATGGATACGGGTCCCTGGGCGACGGCCCAGACATTGCCCTCGGCATCGGCCAGCGGCGTCATCAGCAGCGTCCCCCCCTGCAGCGACGAGGCATCGCCGACTGAAGAAACGGTGACGTCAAAGGCCGTCCCGGAAGCCATCTGGCTGGTAATGGCGGCCGTAATCATGACGGCGGCAACGTTTTTCACCTTAACCTTCGTAACATCGACCGTGAGACCCATCCGTTCCATCATGTTCACCAGCGACTGGGTGGTAAACTGGGTGCCGTTGCCGTCGCCGGTGCCGTCGAGACCTATCACCAGGCCGTAACCGATCAGGTCTTTCGAGGTCTTGTTCTGGAAAGAGGCAATGTCCTTGACACGCACCTTGGCTGCCTGCGAGGGGCAGTACCAGGCCAGGAGCAGCGAGCAAAGCAGCGCCAGGCCGGTCGGGGTGGCCAACCTCTGAGATAAATTAGTAAGCATGCCGGCCTCCTAAAATATCCAGTTCAGCAGACGCGTGAAGAAGCCCGGCCGGGAGGCCGTGGTCGACACGCCTTTGCCGTTGTAGTGTATTTCCGCATCGGCGATCAGGTAAGAGTCTATGGTGTTGCCCTGGGAGATATCCCTCTGGCGGACCACTCCGGTCAAGTAGAGGGTCTCTTTTTCACCTGACAGACCGATTGTCCGGGAACCTTCGATTACCAGGTCACCGTTGGCTTTGACCTCGATGACCGTCACGGACATCTTGGCCCGGAGGGTTCCGTTGCGAATCTTCTCCCCTTTGCCGTCAAAGGTGGACTGATTGGCGGCTTCGGCTCCGAACATGGGGATGAAGTCCAGAGTGCCGAGCCCGGGGCCTCCTTTGGTCGAGGCCTTGGTCGATTTTTCGGTCTTGGTTTCGACCTGGTTGGAAGCGCGGCTTTGCTCGTAGATGAGAACCGTTAGAATATCGCCTACTTCGTGCGCTTTGATGTCCGTGAAAAGCGACTGGTTCTGACCGAAGTCGTTACCCCTGACTTTCAGGGCGAACGGCAACAAAAGCAGGACCAGGAGTATTAAGAGAACTCTCCGATAGTTCATTTTAACCTCTTGCAGTAGTTGTTGGCTCAGGGATCGACGGCCACCGCGGTGTCGTCGATCACGCGCGCAACGATTATTTTCCCTGAGGTTTTGTTCTTCACTTTTATATAGTCGCCGGCCATGCCCGTCTGCATGACCACACCGGTAGTCGATACCTGGCACAGACCGTCAGCATAGATTATCTGGACTTCCCGACCCTTTTCGATATCGGGTACTGCTTCCATGGCGGCGGTAGTAAGAATCGACCCCTTGTTGATGTTTCTTTTGACCCTCGTGGCAGCCAGCTCTTCGAGAGACGTCAATGGCTTCTCTACCAGCGACGTCACATCCATTCTTTTGAGAACCACGTCCTCGGCGCCAATAACATCGTGACGCCCGAACCGGTCGCCGGCCGTCAGGACGTCGGCGAACCGCCGGATTCTCATACGCACCTGGCCCTGCTCGACCGCCTCGCCGTTATCGTTAATCGTCACCATTGCCGAAAAAAGACCAAGTGGCTCTTTCTGAGACAGGGGACGCAACGCCATTGCCCCCTCCTGGACTTCGGCTGTCTGAAAGGGGTGGTTGAGCAACTCAATCTGGTACCACTCGGGGTCCAACTCATACATGGCGAACATCTTCCTGACAATGGCCTCATCCGGGGACAAAGCCGCCGCCGTGCCGGACCACAAAAGGCCGATGCACATCAAGGCTATCGTGATTTCCAGAAACTTAGCCATCATTCTATCTCTTGAGGTTGTTGACAATGCCGGTCATGTCGTCGGCGGTCTGGATCGCTTTGGAGTTCATTTCGTAGGCGCGCTGAGCTACAATCATGTTGACCATTTCATCGACGACCTTGACATTGGACATCTCGAGGGTTCCCTGGTCGACTTGCCCCAGCCCGCTCTGGGTGGGGATATCGGTGATGGGATCGCCTGAGGCGTTGGTCACCGCTAACAGGTTGCGCCCGAGGGCTGACAGACCGGCCGGGTTGACAAAGCGAGCCAGTTCAATCTGTCCCACCTGCACCGGCTCATCCTGACCTACCTGCAGAACCTCCACAACGCCGTCACGACCCACCGCAATACCTACGGTATCTTCGGGAATCGTGAGTTCCGGCAGCAGGAAGTAGCCGTCGGAAGTGACGACCTGTCCGTCCGCAGAAAGCTTGAAAGCGCCGTCGCGGGTGTAGACAGTGGTGCCGTCGGGATACTGCACCTGGAAAAACCCGTCGCCCGAAATCGAAAGGTCGAGGGGATTGCCGGTCAGGTTGAGACTGCCGACCGAGAAATCGCGCACCGTTGACACGGCCTTGGTGCCGTAGCCGATAGCCAGTTCCGTGGGTGTCTGCGTCCCAACCGCGGAGGCGCTGCCGGCGCGACGGTAGTTCTGATACAGCACGTCCTGAAACTCCACCTTGCTCTTTTTGAAGCCGGTGGTATTCACGTTGGCCAGATTGTTGGCGATGTTGTCGACGTTCATCTGCTGGGCCATCATGCCCGAAGCGGCCGTGCGCATCGCTTTAATCATCTTGTCCTCCTATATTCTTAATCATTTTGCCTACCCTTGACCGGCGACCCGACGAAAGAGATTGTCCAGCGATTGGTCCTGAGACTGTACCGCCCGGGCGTTAGATTCGTAGGCCCGGTACGCGATAATCATGTCTATCATTTCACGGACGATATCGACGTTGGAGGCCTCGAGATATCCCTGCTGGATAAAGGACTTGGTTACCGGAATTAAATCCACACCGTCCGGCACTGCGAAAACAGAGCTGCCGATTTTGGTCAGCAGGTCATAGTCTTCAACTGTCACCGGTACTATGCGGGCGCTGGCGCTGCCATTTACCTCTACTTCCCCGGAGGCGCTGACATTAATCTTGCCGCCGCCGACCTCGATCGGTCCGCCCTCACCCATAACCAGGGCTCCGCCGGGGACTGCCAGGTAGCCGTCGCTATTGACCACGAAGGAACCCGACCGGGTCAGGGCCATGCCGCCGTCTTCAAGAAGAAGAGTGAAAAACCCGTCGCCGTCGATGGCGAGGTGAAGCGGATTGTCCGTCTTGTCGAATACACCCGGTCCAAAATCGGTAAAGACTTTGTTGACCATTGGTTTTTGCCAGTCGGACTTGGGTCGGGCGATTTTGATTTGGGCCCTGGTCAGCTCCTTGGTAAACAGGCGATCTTTCTTGAATCCGGGCGTGCCGGCGTTGGCAATGTTGTTTGCCGTTATTTCTTCTCTTTTCAGATGCGGAAGCATCCCTGAGGCGGATGTATAGAGGCCTTTAATCATACTATTCTCCGTTTTTCGATAAGCAGAGGCCGTGCCAATGATACCGGCAGCCCCCTAATCGCATTACTGTCAGGGGCTTAGCGGCGCCATCGGATCCTTTGGGAGGAGCTCTGTCTGAGAAAATCCGGAAGCTTATTCCGTCGATTCAGGAAGATTTTTCTCGAATCGTCGATGGCGTTCTTCCCGGGGGCTACTTGGCTGTTTTCTGGTGCTTCAGGTGGGTTTTGTCGATGAGTCGATCCATCGCCTCGTTGAAACGGGCTTCACTGTAATACTCATCATTAGACTTCTGGTAGAGAGGGCAGTCGGTCTTATAGCCGAAACATTTCAATTCCTCGGCCAGGAAGCAGACGCCGATGTAGCCGCACCTGGCCGGTACGCGGTGTTTTTTGCCTCGATCCATAATCCAAGTATCGGCACGTCTGGCTTAATCCTAAGACCTGAATACCGGTTGAAATCGGGACAGAAGCAGTATCGAAGAATTGTCGACGGCGGCGTAATATCGGAAGGAAATTGCACACCGTCCCGGCTGTCAAAAAAAAGGTTGCCAATATCGGCTCCGGGTATTATATTGGCATGACTGGAATAACAGTACTGCCATGTACTTACGCTGCGGCCTCATTGGTTAAAGAGATACGGCATTTGATTCTACCTTTAACGAACTGTTAGCATCATTTTTGCTCTTAAGCAAACACTAAAGAGGTTGGAAAAATGCGCATAAGGCTGAGAATACTCGTGTTGATAGCCGCAGTCCTGATTTTAGCGGCTGTTACCGGCAGAACCCAGACAGGTGATCCCAATCAGCCCGATTCGGTGGTGCTGGATTCGGTGGTGGTCTTTACCGCCGGGGGGACTGTTGTTCCGGTTTACTTTCTCAACGACGAATACCTGGGTGGCATCGAAATCACCCTGCTGGACAACTCGCCGGATGTGGCGATAGATTCCTTCTCGTTCGTAGGGGGCCGGGTCGAAGCCGTCTCTGTCAAGGGATGGATGCTCAACGACGAATACCTGACCATTTACTGCATTCCCTTTTCAACCGACCCGTTGATAAGTCCGGGCCGAGGGCTTCTGGGAAACCTTTATATCTCCTACCCACCGAGTGTTCCTACGCAGGTGGTGGCCCTCGAAAGGCAGGACCTGATCGTGGGTGATCTGGTTTATTCGACTACCTTCTCCAGTGCCTCTTCTAATCCTTTCGTGCCCCAGTTCGGCAAAGGCTACCTAGACCTGCGAGTGTCCAACTGCTGTATCGGTATACGAGGAAACGTCAATGCCGACCCCGAGGAGAAGGTGAACATTTCCGATGTGACATATCTGGTCAAGTACCTTTTTGGTATTCCGTCCGGTCCGCCTCCTCTTTGCGAGGAAGAGGGTAATGCCAACGCCGATCTTGACGGCAAGGTCAATATTTCCGATTTGACTTATTTGACCACATACCTTTTCGGGGGCGGCCCGCCGCCGACGTCCTGCCCGTAAAATCAGGAACATAAAGGCCTCAAAAAAAAACCTCCCACAGGGAGGTTTTTTTGGCTGTGAAACTTCGCCGGGGTTAATGTCGCCGTCGATGACCTCTGATGGCCACCTCGTCGTTTTCTTTGGTTTCAAGCCGCAGCACGTCCCGGTTGAAATTCTCCTGCTGCCGCTCCTTGAGCTTCTCATAGATTTTCTTCTGCTTGGTGGCTTCCAGCAGAGCCTGGCGCTTCTTTTCCGCCCTCTGTTGCAGCACCTTAAGCAATTCTGACCCCGAGAGCATGTCCTTTTTCAATTTGACCAGATATCGGCTGTAGATGAGCATCTCCGCCACGGAGAGCTGTTCCAGCATACTCGCCCGCTGATCGCTCAGCGCCGCCTCCTTGCTTCGGCCTATCTGGCTGAGCTGCTGCCGCTGCAGGTGAACCTGGCTTAAGGCGCCCGCGTGCTCCTTTTGCTTTTCTCTCTCGATGTGTTCTTTAACCCGAAGGAGAGTCTGCAGCCGGTATCGGAACTTCTTCATTTGTCCGCCCGACCGTTCAGGATTTCGTCCAGCCGCTGAACCGACTCGTCGTGGTCCACTGTTTCATGAATGCCCTGGCGAAAGAAATCATTTATTTCGTCTATCCTGGCAATAGCTTCGTCAATCTTCCGGTTGGACCCCTTGACGTAGGCCCCGATATTGATCAGGTCTTCGGCCTCGCGATAAATCGATACCAGTTCCTTCACCCGTCCGGCCAGCTCGATCTCCTGGCGTGTGGCCACATCTTTCATCAGTCGACTTATGGAATCGAGTATATCCACCGCCGGATACTGGTTCAATGAGGCCAGCCGGCGCGAGAGGCTTACATGCCCGTCGAGAATCGAGCGCACGGCATCGGAGATGGGTTCATTGAAGTCGTCCCCCTCGACCAGCACGGCATACAAACCCGTGATGGAGCCCTTGTCGGAATAGCCGGCACGCTCCAGCAGCTTGGGAAGCATGGCAAAGACCGACGGTGTGTAACCCTTGGTGGTGGGTGGCTCGCCGATGGCGATGCCGATTTCGCGCTGGGCCATGGCGATGCGGGTCAGCGAATCCATCAGAAACATGACATGCAAGCCCTGGTCACGAAAGTGCTCGGCAATGGTGGTGGCCAGCATGGCTCCTTTGACACGGATGAGGGCGGGCTGGTCTGAGGTCACGCAGACGACCACCGTCTTTTTCATGCCTTCGACTCCCAGGTCGCCTTCAATAAACTCCCGGACCTCTCTCCCCCGTTCACCGACAAGGGCCAGGACATTGACATCGGCCGAGGAATTACGGGCGATCATACCCAGCATCACGGATTTTCCCACACCGGAACCGGCGAATATGCCCATCCGCTGACCCCGGCCGACTGTCGCGGTGAGATCGACGGCTTTGATGCCGGTGTAAACCGGTTCGGTAATACGTTTTCTCTTGAGGGCCGGTATGGGCTCGCCGTTTATAGGTCGGGTTGTGCTGGTGACAATCGCGCCTTTACCGTCCAGGGGCTGACCCAGACCCCCGAGGATGCGCCCGATCAGTTGCGGTCCCACCGGCACGCGAAGTTGCTCGGCCGTCGACGTCACAATAGCCCCCGGCGTAATCCCCTTGACCGTCCCCAGTGGCATGAGCAGTATTCTATTGTCGCGAAAACCGACCACTTCGGCTCTGACACTGCCGCCGTCGCGGTTTTCGATATCACACAAGCGGCCGATAGATACCGCCGGGCCGGCCGATTCAATGACCAGCCCGACTACCTGGGTCACGTTACCGTATTGCTTGACGGTATTGACATTCCTGATTCGTTCCGCATACATGTCGTACGGGAGGAAGCTCAACTTCGGCCCTCATCGATCATGATGGTCTCGTCCACGACCTTGAACTGGGATTCGAGCCGGGCATCAATATCGCCCGAAGGAGTCTCGATAAAACAACCGCCATAGCGGACTCGGGTGTCCGGCTTGATCTTGATCTCTTTAATGGCGGCCGAACCGCTCAGAAAGCGTTCGATGTTTTGCTCGACGATGGGGAGATGGTCGGGATTTACTTTGATCGTCAACCGGGAGCGGTCGACCAGAGTGTCGATGACGCCATTGATGAGCGCCGGGGTTGTTTCCGGGTCGGCCGCAACGGCATCAAAGGTCACTTTCCGGCTGATTTGCATGACCAGTTCGAGTATTTTCAGGCGGGCTTCTTCAAGGAGACTGGCCCTCTGGTTAACGGCGTCTGCGATTGCCTTTTCGAGCTGTGCGGCGACCTTCTGCGCCTCCGCCAGGCCCTCCTGGAGCCCCTCTTCATGCCCTTTCTCATACCCTTCCCGGCAGGCCTTTCGTCTCTCGGCTTCAAAAGCCTGTTCAATCTTGAATACTTCCAGAATGGGAATGAGCTTGCAGCCGTCGGGACTGGTCCGGATTGCCGCCGTGGGACAAAAACGCGCCAGGCTCGTCTCGGCTTCGGCTTCCCGCTCTAAGTCGAATTGCTTACCGCCGATAAAGACGGTCGGCGCTTCCTGCACAAACCTGATTATTTTAGACAATGATATCCTCTTTGCCGCCGCGGCCGGATATGATGATCTGGCCTTCTTCCTCCAGGCGGCGGACGGCGTCGACAATACGGCCCTGCGCCGCTTCGACGTCCGACAGGCGCGTCGGGCCCATGAATTCCATCTCTTCCTTTATCATCATGGCCACGCGCTCCGAGACGTTGGAGAACAACTTTTTCTTGACGTCGTCACTGGCGGCTTTCAGGGCCAGCGACAGGTCCTTGGTCTCTACTTCTTTGAGGAGGCGCTGTACCGAGCGGTCGTCAAGCAGGGTTATATCGTCAAAGACAAACATCATATTCTTGACTTCCGCGGCCAGGTCGGCGTCCTCAGCCTCCAATGACTGCAGGATGTTCTTTTCGGCCGTGGTGTCGATGAGGTTCAGGATTTCGGCGATCGCCTTGGCGCCGCCCGAGGATGACATCTCACCGCCGGCGGTGCGCTCAAAATGCCCTTCCAGGGTCTGTTCGATTTCGCCCAGAATCTCGGGCGCGATCTTCTCCATGGTGGCAATCCGCAGAGATACTTCGGCCTGTAACTCCGGAGTTAACTCCGAAAGAACAGCGGCCGCCTGTTGCGGGTTCAACTGCGTCAAGATCAATGATATCGTCTGGGGATGCTCGTTCTGAAGGAAACTCGTGAGTTGTTTGGGATCGATATCCTTCAACAATGAGAAACCGTGCGATTTGATGGATGACTCCAGGCGGTGCATTATTTCCCTGGCTTTCCCGACACCGACGGCTCTTTCCAGAATCTGCTGGGCAAAGTCGACACCGCCCTGTGACACGTACTGGCGGGCCATGAAGATTTGATGGCACTCTTCGATCACTTTCTCTTCGACGTCAGGCGGAACTTCCCGAAGGTTGGCTATCTGAATAGTAATCTGCTCCAGGTCGTTTTCGCTCATGCCCTTCAAAACGTGGGCGGAAACCTCGGGACCGAACGCCACCAGGGCGACAGCGGCCTTCTGGATCGGCGTCATCTCTTCGTATTTCAGTGGTGCGGCCATTATTCAACCATCATAGTTTTGATAACTTTGGCTATTTCTTCCGGCTGACCCTTGGCCGTTTGCTGCATTTTGTCGACCAGGGTCGGCTGGCGTTTTTCGGCAACTATGGCTTCGACCGGCTCATCTTCAATCGCCGTGGCCATCTCCGCTCTCGGGCGCTGCGGTCGCCCCGACGGCACCAACTGGGAAACAGCGGCAAAGAGCTTTTTCGACTTCTTTCTGAAGTAAATCAGCAGTAGAACCACCACCAGTACGTAGCCGATTTTGCGGGCGATGTTCCAGTAGAATTCGCGCAGATACATTGAATCCAGCGCCTGTCGGTCCTCTTCGAGATTCTGACGGTCAAAAGCGATGTTCACCATCTCTATCTGGTCGTTGCGCTGTTGATCGAAACCCACGGCGTTCTTGACAATAGCTGCCAGGCGGTCAAGTTCCTCCTGCGAACGCGGCTGATAGATCAGTTCAATGGCGCCGTTCTCGTTCTCCACCTGCGAGTAAGTGCCGTCCACCATGACGGCCACCGAAAGACGGTCGACCGAGCCCACGGCGTTTATAATATGCTCCATCGTCTTGTTGAGTTCGTAGTTCGTGATGACGGTCTCGCTGGCGTCTTCGGCGGTGCTTTCGGCGGCTTCGACCGGCTTGTCGGATGAGGAGTTGCTGGTTTTGACGCGTTCTTCGCTTCTGATGGAAGGCGCATTGGGGTCGAAGGTCTCGGAGGTCTTTTCGATTTGCTGGAAGTTGAGATCGGCCGTCACTCTCACCACGGAGGTCCCGGGTCCCAGCACACTGGCCAGCATCGAATTCGCCTTATCCTCGAGGTAGGCTTCGACATTTTTGCGAACCTCCAGTTGCGAGGAGCTGAGTCCGGCCAGCGGGTCCGACTCCTGCCCCGACGAAAGGAGATTACCGTCGTAGTCCAAAATAGTAATGTTGTCCGGCGACAGGCCCTCGACCGACGAGGCCACCAGATGCGTGATGCCGTTTATCTGGCTCTTGGACAGGCTGCCCTTCCCGCTCAGCTTCAGCACCACCGAGGCCGTAGCCTGTTTCTGGTCTTCACGGAACAGCCTGTCCTTGGGAATTACGATGTGGACCCGGGCCGCCTTGACCTCGTTGAGCTGGGTTATCGTTCGCGTCAACTCCCCTTCCAGAGCTCGGCGGAAATTGAGATTTTGAAGGAAGTCGGTCATGCCGAGGTTATTCTGGTCGAAAATCGAGTAGCCCATATTTCCCCCGCGCGGCAGGCCTTCCGAGGCCAACGATATCCTGGCCTGGTACACCTGATCGGAGGGAACCAGAACAGTCCGGCCGCCGTCGGTCAACTCGTAGGCGATTTTGCTGTCTTGAAGGTAGGCCACGACTTCGCCGGCCTCGGCCTCACTCAGATTTGAATAAAGGCGGGTATAGTTGACCGTGCTCAGCCAGCCAACGACGAAAATCAGGCCGACTACCGTACCGGCCGCGATCCCCAGCAGCATCATCACCTGGCTGGCCGACATGCGGCCGACCCAGGTCATGAAACTTTTGAAGAACTGTTTTATGCTTTCCATACAAAATCCTATTTATGGTGCTGCTTTCGCAGGGACCATCCATGGCCTCGGCGAACCTAATCTTGTCAAACGGGCATACGCATCAACTCGTTATAGGCGCTTATGAGCTTGTTGCGAATCTCCAGAAGAAGATCCGTGGCCACGCCGGCTTCTTCGGCTTTTATCATTACCTGGTGTAGCTCCACGGGTTCTCCGTTGAGAAAGGCATTCTGGATATCGGCGGATTCGGTCTGGAGACGGTTAACCGAATTCAGCATATTCGCAAACAAGTCCTGAAACTTCTCACCCTCGACCGGCGGTGTCGTCTTGTCTTTAAGGCCGCGACCGGTTTGTTCAATCAGGCCCGGGACGAGACGATTTACTTTGAGACTGTCGGCGCTCACGGTCACACCTTCAGATCAATCACCCTGCCCAGTTGACCCTTGTCGTCATCGGCAGTCGTTTGGTGGTTGTATTTCTGACCAAAGCGGGACCTGTCACTGAAACGGCTGAAGAGCAGGTCCAGGGCGTTCTTTTCCTCCGGGCTGAGGAAGTCCGCGTAGCTGCCTCCCTCCACTTTGACAGCCAAGCGCGACGATTGCGTTTCGCTCTGCGGCGGTATGGCCACCGTCGCCTTCGACTGGCCGGCCTGGCCACTTTCAGTCGCAACCGACTTGCGCCTGGTTTCCTGGCCGGTCAGTTGCTGATAGGAACTTATGCCGATTGGGTTGATTTTCATGAGATATTCCTCTTACCTCCGTTATATATCCAAGGCGTCTTTAGCCATTTTCTTGGCGGAACTGATGACCACGGTGTTGGCCTCATAGGCGCGCGACGCCGCCATCATATCGACCATTTCGTTGACCATTTCGATATCCGGCATCTTGACATAGCCGTTTTCGTCGGCGTCGGGATGAGATGGGTCATGAACCAGCCGATAGCTCGAATCCTTGTCGGCAACCACCTCCATGTCGGCCGTCGAAAACTCGGTCGTGCGGCCTGTTCTGAGGTCCCGGCCTTTAAGATGTTGGCTGTGCGTGCCCGCCAGGCGGACCCGGGCCGCCCGCATATGCGTGTCGAAAGACCCTTCGACCTTGTCCTCCTTTACCACCACGCGCTGGCGGCGATACGGACCCCCTTCTTTGGTCTCAGTTGTTTCGGCGTTGGCGATGTTCTGGGCCACCACGTTCATCTTGGCCCGTTGCACCGAAAGACCCTTCGACGAAATTTCGATAGCACTGAGAATGCCGGACATGGCCTGTTCCTTACTTACTGGTTATTGCCTTCTTCATGCCGCTGAATTTCAGCTGTAAGAGCTTGGCGGTTATGGTGTAGCGCAGTTCGTTTTGAGCCAGATTGGAGACCTGGGCGTCAATATCCACCGAGTTCATCTCTCCCTCGGCCGGCTTGGCCTGTGCCACATCCGGGGGGCGGCTCTCGTGACTGCCAAGGGGAATGTGCGTCGGATGGGTCATCGTACCGCTCAGGCGACCGTCGCCGCCGGTGGCCCGTTCATACTCCTGCTTAAAGTTTATATCCTGGCTTTTGAAACCGGGGGTGGAAACATTGGCGATATTGCCGCCGATCAGTTTCTGCCGAAAGGACGACAGGTTCAGATACTTCTCGAACCGGGGGACGCCCATCCGTTGAAACATGAATGTGCTCAGCTTATTTTCCATAACGCGCAATTACCTGTACCATTTCGCCTACCATGCAAAGCAAGCACAATGCCACAGTGCGGGGAGTATGTGATATTATGTTGGCTTTCAATCAATTACGGTGCCGTCGTATGGTCTCCGGTGACTCGCATTCGAGCCCCGGTGGGGAAAGAATTTCCCCCACGGCAAGAAGATTTTTACTTATCGGCGGTGATGTAGTAGAGCTGGGACGACGGCTCCTTGAGGGAAAGCTCCATGGTAAGTATGAGCACGTCGATACGGCGGTTATGGGCCCGGTTTTCTATGGAATTGTTCGGTCGTTTCGGGCGGAATTCGCCGTAACCCAGGGCCGAAATCTTGTCCGGCGGTATATCATGGTTCTCAATAAAGTAGCGCACAACCGCTGTCGCACGGGCGGCCGATAACTCCCAGTTGGACGGGTACAGGAGCGTGTTGATCGCCCGATCATCGGTGTGGCCTTCGATTCGGACATGATTGGGCAGTTTTTTTATCTCATCGTAGATCAGGTCGAGGACCTCGACGGCCCGGAATTCGAGGGCGGCCGACCCCTCTTTAAACAAGGCCGACTCCATGATGTGGACGACCAGCCCGCGTTCGGTGATTTCGGTCTGGAGTTCTTCGCGGCGGCCGAGTTTTTTGAATCGTTCCTGAATCTTCATGTTAATCATGCGCAGATCGCCGAGCTTGAGCAGGCCGTGACCCTCGGTCTGTTGTTCCTCCCAGTTGCGTCGCAGTACATCTTCCCCGCCTTTCAGCACTCCGTGCAGGGCCTTGGCCACCTTGCCGAATTTCTTGGCATCGATCTGGGACATGGAATACATGACGATAAAGAAAGCCAGCAGTAATGTAATAAGATCCGCGTAGGTCAGCAGCCAGCGCCCGAGATCTTCTTCATTGTCAAAGCTTTTGCGTTTTCGGCGCAGTTTCATTCTTCGGCTCCGCGGTACTTGGGCGGGACAAACGTTAACAGGCGTGTGCGAATGTTTCTGGGATTATCACCCGACTGCAAGCCGGTGACACCTTCCATGATCAGCTCCAGATGGGCGATTTCCTCCTCATGACGCATCCGGAGTTTATCCGCCACCGGAAGGAAGAACAGGTTTGCCAGGCCGACTCCCCAGAGAGTGGCGATGAAAGCGCTGGCTATGTTGGTCGCCATGACGGAGGCGTCGGAAGTATTGCCCAGCGTATGGATCAGGGCCAGAACCGTCCCGAGAATGCCCATCGTCGGCGAGAAACCGCCTGCCTTCTGGAAAAAGTTTATCCCCTTTTTGTGCCGCTCTTCAACGTAGGCAATCTCCGTTTCGAGAATATCCCGAAGGACGGTCACTTCAGTGCCGTCTATAACCAGGCGCACGCCTTTTCTGAGAAACGGGTGTTCGATGTCCTTCAGGATGGCTTCGAGTCCGAGAATACCTTCGCGGCGCGCCTTTTCCGCCATAGCAATGACAGCGTCAATTGTGCGGGAGAAGGAGTGCGAACGACTGAAAGCGGCAATTTTCAGATATTCGGGGACGCGCATGACCGTTTGGACGGAAGTGGTCACAGTGGTCGCACCTATGGTGCCGCCCAGCACGATGAGCATCGGGGCCGTCAAAAACACCGCGTCAAGATTTCCCCCTTCAAGGAGGAAACCGCCGCCTATGGCCCCGATGGCCGTGATTAAACCGATAAACGTAGCCAGGTCCATATCAAAAACACCCCAGTCGGTGGCGAAAATCCGTCAAACAACGGGCGTTATCAACCCTTAGCTTAGATTATCGGCAGAAAGCCCATCTATTATAGTGAAAATGGCTTAGCCCTGAAAAAACCGACGATTGACCGACTAGGACGGCTGTCGGCTGGGCTCGTCCATGCTGTATTCAGCCAGCTTATTCCGGATTGTCCTGGTGGTGATGCCAAGAGCCTCAGCGGCTTTAGTCTTGTTACCGTTGAATTTCTCGAGGGTCTTCAGAATAAGGTACTTGTTGCCCTCTTCCAGCCTCATCGGCACTTTCAAAAACGGCAACTGATCGCCGATCGGTCCCAGGGCCAGCTCAGTCGGGAAATCATCCTCGGTCAGGTACTCGCTGCCGGCCGTGACCACGGCTCTCTCAATGAGATTCTCCAGCTCCCGGACATTTCCCGGCCAGTGGTATTTGACCAGAAGTCTGAGGGCCCCCTCGTCGATTCCGCGCACGCTCTTAGAATTCTCCCGGTTGTACTTATCAATAAAGTGTTCCGTCAGAACCGGGATATCCTCCCTGCGCTCGCAGAGCGGTGTCAGATGCACCGGGATTACGTTCAGGCGATAAAACAGGTCCTCGCGGAAACGACCCTTGCTAATGTATTCCTTTAGATTTCTGTTGGAAGTCGCTACAATACGGACATCTACAGATATGGTTGAGCTGGAGCCAATGCGCTCAAATTCTCTCTCCTGCAAGACTCTCAACAGCTTGGACTGCAGGTTGAGGGGCATTTCCGATATCTCGTCCAGCAGCAAGGTTCCGCGGTCGGCCATTTCGAATCTCCCCCGATTGGTCTTTTTGGCGTCGGTGAAGGCGCCTTTTTCATAACCGAACAGTTCCGCCTCGACGAGGTTTTCCGGCAAGGCGGCGCAATTGAGCTTAATAAAAGGCCCATGGGCCCGATTGGAGCTGTAGTGGAGGGCCCGGGCCACCAGTTCCTTACCGGTCCCGGAGGCGCCGGTTACCAGGACCGTGGAGCGGGCATCGGCCACGGACTGGATCAGGTCAAAGACTTCCTTCATCACCTTGGATTTGCCGATAATATTTTGAAACTTGTGGGACAGGTCCCGGCGCAGGATTGCATTTTCCGAGCGCAGTCTGACGATTTCACTAACCCGGCTCAAAATGTGTTCCACCGTCTCCGGCGACACCGGTTTCAGAAGAAAATCATAGGCGCCCAGCTTTATAGCCTTGACGGCCGTCTCGACGCTTCCGTAAGCCGTCATCATCACGACGACAGTATCCGCATAGGTACTTTTGATTCGACTCAAAAGGCCGATGCCGTCCATTCCTTTCATTTTGAGGTCGCTCAACACGATGTCGTAGTTTCTCTGGTTCAACTCGACCAGGGCTTCTTCGCCGGAAAAGACGGCGCGACACTCATAGCCCGCCCGCCGAATTGTCTCTACCAGGAAATCGTTCACCAGCTTGTCGTCATCTACGATTAAAACGGAATATTGCATCACATCATGCTCCGAGTTTGCATCCTACATTTTTATCGGTATCAGAAGCCGGAACATACTCCCGCCTTCCGGGGCGGCTTCTGCGATTATTTCTCCTCCATGAGCCTTGATAATCTTCACCGCTACCGCCAGACCCAGGCCGTTGCCGCCGGCTTTAGTAGTAAAGAACGGCGCGAATATCTTCTCCCGGTGTTCTTCCGGTATGCCCGGGCCGTTGTCGACGATGGTCGTCTCGATTACGGTTTCGTCCAGCCCCAGCAACAGCATGTCGCCGTATTTCGTCGTCGCCTCCTGGCGCGCCAGCTTACGATAAGCAACCTCGATCCGAGCGCCGCTCCCGCAGGCTTCAATGGCGTTGGAAAACATGTTGAAGAAAATCTGGCGAAACAGCATCTGGTCGATTACCGGAAACGCCTTCAGCGACTCTTCGTCGCCGGGGGGCGTCAGAATAATGCCGGTATCGGCCATTCTGTCGGCGCCGTCAATTGTGAATTGGTCTATTACAGCCTGCAGAAAATCGCCATAGGCTGTTTCCCTCTTATTCAATTCCTCGAAGCGCGTGTAGCTGAGCAGGGTCGCGACGGTCTCGTTGAGGCTGTTGACGCCGCGGGTGATTTTCTTAACCAGGTCGCGCCGGGGATCGCCCTCGTCCAGATCCCGCTCCAGCAGGGCCGCAAAGCCGCTTATCCCGGAAAGAGGATTGCGTACTTCATGGGCGATGGTGGCGGCCATCTCGCCCAGGGCCGCCAGCGTATTCAGCCGGACTATCTCCTGCTCCATCTTCTCTATCTTGGTGAGATCGTGCAGAATTTCCACGGCCCCGGTCGGTCGCCCGTCGTCGTCTCTGAGGATGGCCGTGGACACCGACAGGTTCAGGCGGCTGCCGTCGGCCAGCTCAATCGTCCTCTTTCGGGCGTCAACCTCGCGCCCCGTTTCGTACGTCCGGAGAGCGTTGGCGTCAATAGGCGTTCCCGGCGGTATCATTTCACGGTAGGCTTTGCCCGCGGGTTCGTCCTGCGGGATGCTGAGGATAACCGAGGCCGCCGGATTGAAATGCGTGATGCGCCCGTTCTGGTCGATGGCAATGACGCCGACGGCTATTGAGTCGAGAATACCGTTCAGAAACTGGGTGGCGGCCAGATTACGCTTACCCAGATCGATCAGTTTCCGGTTAGCATCGACCAGCTGCTCGTTTTGGGCTGAAAACTCATCCTTGAGCTCGATATACTTTCTCTGCAGAGAATTGACAATGCGGCTGAAAGAGGCGTACGATTCGGTAAACTTCGATATCTTCTCGGCTTCCGTCAGAGATTCAGAGGCGACTTTGCTCGTATCATCCATGATAAGTCCCATTGCTACAGTCCAGCGAGTTTAGTGCTAAATCGCTGCCAGTTCAACAAAAACTTTTTTTAAAAGTAACTGGCAATTTCCGCGGCTACCTCGCCCACGGGAAGAATGCAGTCAGCCAGGTGGGCATCGATCACCGCCTTCGGCATCCCGAAAACGACGCTGGTCTGCTCATCCTGCGCAATCACGACCCCGCCCTGCTTCTTGACCAGGCGCGCTCCCTCCAGGCCGTTACTGCCCATGCCGGTGAGGATAACGGCGAGAATGTTCGCGCCGTAATACCTGGCGACCGAATTCATCGTGACGTTGACGCAGGGACGGTAGAGAACGTCGGGGGGGCCGTCTTCCACGATGATGTGGGCGGTGCGGGCTGTCCGCCAC
Organism: Candidatus Zixiibacteriota bacterium; assembly: GCA_029858555.1. GTDB lineage: Bacteria > Zixibacteria > MSB-5A5 > GN15 > FEB-12 > DAOUUR01. Next base: position 6,671 of record JAOUEU010000012.1, on the reverse strand, counting down.
ACCGTCATCTGCTTCCCTCCGGGGGCAATGTAGACTGTCCCCGGTTCCACGGGATCGCCGTCTTCTGCCTCCTTGACTGTAACCCGCGACAGGCCGTTGAGTCGTTCGGCCAGTGAAGTGGTAAAGGTCGCCGGCATGTGCTGAACGACGAGCGTCGCTGCCGGGAGATTGGCCGGCAGCCTCGGAATAATCTGCTGCAGGGCCGGGGGACCGCCTGTCGACGCGCCAACCGTGACAATGTCGACCTTGACATGGTGCTCATGACCCGGGCGACGTGGCCGCGTCGCAGCCGGCTCTCTGCCGGCCGCCCCGAAACGCATCAGGCCGGCCATTATGGCACTTTTCCGCTGGGCGATGTCTTTTATCTTGGTTAACATCTCGTCTTTGATTTTGACGATATCGAGGCTGACATACGAGAGCTGTTTGGGGATGAAATCGACCGCGCCCATCTCCAGGGCATCCAGCGTGGCCCCGGCGCCATCGGTGGTCAGCGACGAAATCATCAAAACCGGGACCGGGTTCCGGAGCATTATTTCTCGCAGGGCTGTCAAACCGTCCATGCGCGGCATTTCGATGTCCATTGTCACCAGATCCGGCTTGAGACGACGCACTTTTTCCACACCCTCCTCCCCGTCTCGGGCGGTTCCGATGACCTTGATTCCAGGATCGGACTCGAGCATCATGCTCAGGGCCTTGCGCATAAAAGCCGAGTCGTCGACTACCAGAATTTTTATAATGGGCTCAGTTGCGGTCATGACTGATTCAGCTCCATCCAGTTGGTTCTTTTCGCTGAAGCATAAAGTCCGCCGACGTCTATGATGAGACGGATGCGGCCATCTCCGAGAATCGTAGCCCCGGACACTCCCGAGCTGCCGCCCAGGCAAGTCGCCAGCGACTTGACGACGACCTCCTCCTGGCCGAGAAAGCCATCAACCATTATCCCCAGTCTCTTATCCGCCTGACCGGCCACCACGATGTACGGCTTCTCGGTCATGGTTATGCGGCTCTTCTGCATGCCCAGCGAATCCTGCAGACCGATTATGGGGATAACGCTGTCGCGCAGCCTGAACACGGGCCGTTGGCTTATGTAATGGACGCGTACGTCCGCGGTTTTGACCGTCTCATGGACCGAGGACATGGGCAGGACAAAGACGTCGTCGTCGCTCTGGACCAGGAGTCCCTGGATAATCGCCAGGGTCAGGGGCAACTTGATAATGATGGTCGTGCCGGCACCGCTGCGGGAACTCAGTTCCACCGTACCGTTCAACCTCTGGATGTTGGTGCGAACGACATCCATACCCACGCCGCGCCCCGAGATATCGGTGACTTTTTCAGCCGTGGAAAAACCCGGCTCGAAAACAAGATTACATATTTCGGACTGGGACATGACGCGCCGGTCAGCCTCACTTACCAGGCCGCGCTCGACGGCTTTTGAGGCGATCGCTTCGGTGTCCAGACCACGACCGTCGTCATCGATCCTTATGAGTATGTAAGAGCCTTCCTGGCTCGCCGAGAGCGTGATGGTGCCGGTAGGCGGTTTCCCGCGGGCGGACCTCTCTTCCGGTGCTTCAATGCCGTGATCGCAGCTGTTACGTACTATATGCACCAGGGGATCGTTGATTTGTTCTATTACCGATTTGTCGAGCTCGGTGGACTCGCCCGACAGTGTCAGACGAACCTGTTTTTGATGATCGCGCGCCAGGTCCCTGACCAGCCGGGGAAACTTGCTAAAAACTCTGCCGATCGGCTGCATACGCATCTTCATGACCGCCATCTGAAGCTCGCTGGTGATGAAACTGACGGCGGTCGTGGCCTGGTTGAGCTTCTCCGTGTCATAATCCCCGGCCCGGCAGGCATTCAGTTCATTCACCGATTGCATGAGGCTGTTCCGGCCAAGGACCAACTCCCCCATCATGTTCATCAAGGTGTCCAGGCGTTCCACACTTACGCGAATAGTCTTCTGGCCGGCCGACTTTGTTATCCCGGCCATCCTCTCCAGGTGTTTCTCCGGCTCCGGCAATGGAGAACTTGCATTTATCTCGGCGGTGAGGGCCGGCCCGTCCCCCGGACGGCCGGCAGCGCTCAGCTTTGTCAAAAGGCTGCTGAGGTCATGGACCCGCCCATCGCCGCACCGGACGTCGTCAAGCAGGCCCTTGAGACTGTCTACCGACTCGAGGAGCACATCCATGATCTCGGGAGTAACAGGCAGTTCGCATTTGCGGAGCCTGTTCAGGACGTCTTCGGCCCGGTGTGTCAATTCAGTAATCTGAGAAAGCCCCAGGAAACTCGAGGTTCCCTTGATGGTATGAACGGCGCGGAAGATTTCATTGATGAGGGAGGCATCGCCGGGGGCGGACTCCAATTCCACCAGATTGCCGTCAAGAGAGCCAACCAGTTCGTCGGCCTCAACCAGGAAATCACTGATGATTTCCTTCATTTCGTCCAGATGAATGTCGACATCCTTAGTCACGGGGGGATCCTATCACGAGACGACGAAAGCAATTACGCCTCTTTGCCCTCGAAAAGGGAGTCGATATCCTCCTGCGGTGTCTTCCGGCCGACCATGTCGGCATGCGGGTCGAACACTCTGTCCTTTCCGGCCCCGGGGTTCCAGTCGATGGCGTCGGCCTCGACCTCACCGTGCATCACCGAGATTATCTGAAGCAGCTTGGTCTCGATGTCCTCCAGCATGGCGGCGGCGTGGTTCATCTGCTGGCAGGTTATATCCTGGAACTGGAGAGCGTTCATGATACTGAAGGCGTCGTTGCTGGACCGATCAGTTTTCTCGATGAGCGCATCGGCCATCGTCTGCACCTTTTCGCAGTTGCCGTCGGCGGCCATCGTTTTAATCTGCCTGAGACCGTTCCTGATGTCCTGCTCACGCTGCGTGAGCTGCTCGATCGTGTCGAGCATGTGATGCGTCACGGCCTCGGTCTGTTCGGCAATCTTATCCAGCTGCTTGGTCGCCCTGGGTACCTTTTCCTGTGATTCAGACAGTGGATTTTGCAGGCCTTTGATCCTCTCGGCCATGGTGTTGATAGATTCGGCCAGCCCCCTGATAACCTCTTCTATTTGTCCCGAAAATTCTTGTGGATCAGACATAATACCCTCCTCTAGCCTGCCAGCACGTTTTCTATTTTTTCTTTGAGCGTGTCGGGAGTGAACGGCTTGACGATATAGTTGTTAACACCCGCCTTGAGAGCCTGAACGATATCTTCCTTGACCGATCGGGTTGTCACCATGAGCACCGGGAGGTCCTTGTATTCGTCCATGGCACGGAGCGTACTTACCAGGGTGAGACCGTCCATCTCGGGCATATTCCAGTCGGTGATTATCAGATTGATCTTGTCAACCTTCAATTTTGCCAGCGCGTCTTTACCGTCACTGGCCTCCACCACATCGGTATACCCGGCCCTTTTGAGCGTATTCACGATAATACGCCGCATCGTGGGGCTGTCGTCTACCGCGAGAATTTTCAAATCAGGCACGCTGCCTCCTCGTGTGATATGGTTCATCTGCCTCAAGGTACTTGGAAACCTCGTCACGCAATAACGAGGCCTTGAACGGTTTTACCAGGTATGAGTCGGCGCCGGCCTCAAGCCCTCTTTGCCGCTCGTGAGCACTCTCCTCCGAAGTAAGAATGATAATCGGCGTTCGGCGGTGCACTTCGTTTTGACGAAGAGTGCCTATAAGGGCGTAGCCGTCCAGGTTCGGCATATTGAGGTCGGTGATGATCAGGTCCACCCGGTCCGGCATGCCGGAGATTTTCTCGATAGCATCCATTCCGTCGCACGCCGTGACTACCCGGTAGCCGCTGTTTCTCAACGAGAATGAAACAAACTTCACTACCGTCGGAGAGTCATCAACGACTAGAATTGTCTTGGCCATAGGCTCTTTCCTGTTGTCTCCATGCACTCTATTTGTTCACATTCGTAGGTTTGATCTCATTCAACAGTTCCCGGGCCCGGCCGGCGCCGCCCCCGGGGACGTGATCGCTCAGTACTATCCTCGTGGTATCCAGAAATTCCTGCTCGACCCGGGCCTTTCCACCCGCCTGATCCAGGCCGGCGCCCGCCCCGTCCTTCCAGTAAACCAGGGCGTTCTTGAAATAGGCCAGCTTGAAGGCCTTGGAGATTCCGTGCAGCGTTTCGGAGTGTCCGATGTAAAAGTATCCGCCCGGTCTAAGGGCGTTGTAGAAGGCGCGCACCAGACGTCTTTTGACCTCATCGGAGAAGTAGATCATCACATTGCGGCAGAAAATAACATCGAAATCGGAATTGATCGAAAGCTTGCGTGAATCACTCAGATTCAGGTGCGAGAACTTGACCAGCGACTTAACATCGGCATTCACACGGTACACGTCATTGCTTTTGGTGAAGTAACGATCTAGCAACCGGCTCGGAACGTTCCTCAGAGTGATGCCGCGGTATTCTCCCCGGCGGGCCTTCTGAATTACACTTTCGGAAATGTCGTTGGCAACTATTTCCACGGGCCTGCCCGCTGGCGACGCCAGCTTCTCGAGAATCAAAATGGCCAGAGTGTAGGGCTCTTCGCCCGTGGAGCAACCCGCCGACCATATCCGCAGTGACCGGGGCGCTGAGCCTCGCTTCTTATCATCCACCAGCATGGGCAGAACTTCATCAGAAAACGACATCAGCTGGGGTTCGTTCCTGAAGAAGCAGGTTTCGTTGGTGGTTATCACGTTCATGAGCTGATTGAACTCCCGCAGCGAGGTGTCGTATTTGACGTGATAGAAGTAATCCCGATAGGTTCGCAGGCCGAGTTCGGCCATCCTCTTGACCAGTCGGTTGCGGACCAGGTACTTCTTGCTTTCGGCAAAGTAGATCCCGCTTTTTTCATGCAGGTAGTCCCGTATGAGGACAAACTCTTCATATGACATTTCTGGCTCAGTAGCCGGATTTGTCAGCATATCCCACCCTTTAGTTCTGGCCATTCGTTTTCAATCCCAGGCCATGCGCGCCGCTTTCCCGGGCGCGGCAACTTCCTTCTGTCAACACCACACCGTTTACTTTTCGCTGCGCGCCGCTGCGTCGGCATCGCCGGTAATCGCTTTCAGTTGCGCTTCCACGACCTTGAAAAGTTGGTTGATGTTAAACGGCTTGATTATATAGTCCGCCACCTTCTGGCGAAGGGCCGTGACGGCCGAGTCGACTGACGGATAACCGGTCATCACGACCACCGGCAAGTTCGGGTGCGTTTCCCTGATATGCGCGGTGAGAGTCAGGCCGTCCATATCCGGCATTTTGATATCCGTAAGCAAAACGTCGACCTTACGGCAACCCAGAATCTCCAGGGCCTTTTCACCGCTTTCGGCGACCACAATCTGCCATCCCTGGCCCTGGAAAAAGTCGTACAGAAGATCGCGAATCAGTAGTTCGTCATCGACGACCAATATTGATGGTTGTTGCATTAGGTGATGCCTCCTATCGTGGTCAAAGCTGCTTCGGCGGCGTCCGCGACATCGCGATTTTTCTGCTCGCGCAGGCGCTTCAACTCCGGCACGGCTTTCTGGTATCCCATCTGGGCCAGCGCCTTGACCGCTGCTATTTTTATAATATCTTGTTCGTCGTGCAGATACGGCATGATATAACCGCCGTATTCGTGCTTGCCTACCTCCCCGATGCCGTTTATCGCCAGGTAGCGTACCCAGACGTCCTCGTCCTCCAGCAGGGCCCTGATTTCCTGTATGGCCCGTTCGCCCAAAAGCGATACCGCCGCCGAAATGGCGGCCTTGCGAACACCACCGTTCTCGTCATTCAAGGCCAACAACAGGGGACCGACGTCCTCCACCTGACCGATGCGCACCAGGGAATTGATGGCCGACTTCCTGATGGCGGCCTCCTGATGATTGACTGCCTTCAGCAAAGACGGCACCACTTCTCTGTCGCCGATCAGGCCCAGTCCCAGGACGGCCAGCCGCTGACGTTCGACACTTCGATGTTCAAGGTCAGCACGAAATCTGTCGATGACTTTCGTGCCGCCGACGAGAATCAACGCCCCCACCGCCGCCTCGCGGACGTCCGGATAGCGATCATCGAGCCCGGCACACAGAAAATCAATATCACTCTCCGTAGCCAGCCAACCCAGTGCGCCGAACGCCGCCGAGCGAACGTGGCCGACTGGATCGGCGGCAAGCTTCCGCAGCGCCGGAATACAGAACGCGTGGCCCGACATGCCGATCACGTGGGCGATCTTTCGCCTGATTTCCGGATCCGGATCATCAAAAAAGGTCAGCAGCCGGTGAGTAACCTCTGCATCGATTACCGTCTTCAGGATATCCAGGAGTGCCATTTTAACGGGCGTTGTGGCTTGCTTAAACTTGTCGAGAATGACCGGAGAGGCTGACGGACCGATCTCCTTTAATACCGCCGCAATCGTATCCACATCCTCTTCGTCAACGGCCCCCATAGCATCTATCAGGCCGCCGATTACATCGGGACCGTGCCAGTGCGGCAGCCGGTTCAGTGTAAACCGGGTGATAGTGCGATTCTTGCTCCTTATGCCGTCGAAGAGAAAATCAGTGAAGCGGTCCAGGGGGAGTTCCCAATCGGCGATATCCCCGTTTCTGGAGAGGATTTCGATGATTGACATCAAGGCGGCCTCCGCGATGGTGCGGTCGGCGTGGTCAAGAAACCCGGACAGGTGCTCAA
>JAOUEU010000181.1 GCA_029858555.1 Candidatus Zixiibacteriota bacterium | reverse complement strand
TTTCCGAGGAGGAGGCGTCCTCCATGATAGGCAGAAACGTTATCACCCGTGCCCTGGGTGTGCGGGAAAACGTCGAGGTTGATTACCGCGCCATCAGAATCAAACCGGGGGACAAATTCCTTCTGTGCTCGGACGGCCTGTGCGGTTTCGCCGACGACGAGGACATCTTTCAAGTCGTCTACAAGTCCCGGACGGATAACCGCCAGTTAGCAGAAAATCTCGTGCAGATGGCTAACGACCGCGGCGGCGCCGATAATGTCACCGTGGTGGTGCTGGAAATCCTCGGGACGAGCGAATCTGCACTGGAGGAGACTGCCGTATGGACGGTGCCGGCCGAGACGCCGGAAGTCCTCAATAAAGAGGACGAATGGCTTCAGAAGATAGACGCCTTTGAGGTCCAGAAAACTCCCTCAAAAAAAAAGCCCGATCGCGAAGGAGCTAGCGGAAGTAGACTCTTCATTGTTCTGATCTTTCTCGTGTTCATCCTTCTGGCCGTGCTTATCATTTACTCCACCGGCAGCGACTAACTGTAAATCCCGGTGCGGCTATTTGAGTGGTATCCGTCGCTCTCACAGATAATCTTCAGGCAACCCGCTACTCCTCCGCAAGCGGACGCGGCTAAATGCTCACCGGCTGTTTTTGATTGAATCTCCGGGTAGACGACCCATATCTGTATCGGGTTGCAAGTGCCGCGTATTTCGGAAGCTCACTTAAGGGCAGGCCGGCGGCGCCGGGCCGGTCGGTATACCGAAAAGGTATTCCAGGAGATAGGTGACATCGGAGACATTGACTTTCTCATTGACGCTGGCGTCGGCTTCATCCCAGCACACCGGATCGGGACCGGTCGGAATACCGAACAGAAAATCGAGAATATAAGTTACATCTGAAACATTGCACTTGTCGTCGGGGTCACCGTTGGCATTGCCCCGCGCCACGATGCAACAGCCACCACCGAAGTCGCAAATGTCACCGATACCGTCGACGTCGACGTCAGCCTGGTCGGCATTTGCCATCCGCCAGCAGTTGTCGCAGGCGTCTCCGACGCCGTCATCGTCGGCATCGGCCTGATCACGGTCATGAACGAAAGGACAGACATCGAAGAAATCGGAAAAGCCGTCGCCGTCGGTATCTGTAAACTGGATGCCGGGATCCCAGACGGGCCAATAGTCGATCCGGGTTTCTATCAGCATCGCGGCGTGCGGCTCCGACATCTTGGTCACCGTTATCTCCCTGTCCTCGGCCGAGGGCGCGACTTTTATCAGATATTGGGCGACTTCTCCCGTCCCCGGAGCACTGCCGGTGCTGAAATAGGGGACCAGCAGCACTTCGCCGTTGAGAGAGTCCACACTGGGCGCGATGATCTGCCCTGCCGGCGCCTGTGGCGGCGATTCCTCGGTCAGGTCTCCAAACCAGAAGGTCTCGTACGGGGGTATATAACCGAACCCGGTGCATATCGGCACATCGTCACCCACCCGGATCCTTAGACCCATCGCCAGAGAACTCCACCATACGCCGCATCTGAACCTGACCCGAATGACGGCTACACTGTCTCCGGCGGCCAGGAAGTTACGGTTGACCTCAATGAAAATGTCCGAATGAGATTCAGGAACGATGGACTCATTGGGCGCGGGGCAGCAGTCCCACGTGATAGGCCAGCAGCCGGGACCCGGCGCCGGCAGGAACAGGCAATCGACCATGAAGAGCACATCTCTCAAAGTCCCTCCCTCGTAGCCGTCGATGTCTCCTTCGCAGGGAAGGGGACCGTACTTATCGGGCCTGTAAATATGTCGAATCTGATACGTAGCATCGACAATGTCGATGTCCCCCTCACCTGAGATGTCGCCGCATACCTGGGCGTCGGCCGTTTCAGCCGATAGCGTACACAGTACCAATGCGATTATCGGTGACGCCCAGACCCCGGCGGCCTTGAATACTCGTCGTTTCATGTGATACCTCCCAGCACATTTTATTGCAGCAACCCGGTCTCAGACACACCTTCCATGCAAGAAGAAGCCGGTAGCACGGCAAATTTCGGCGCAGCATCTGCGGGTGCATTGACTATTTACAAATGAGTACGCTTGAAAACTGAGATACCGGGACTATGTCCGCTCTTTACAACAATAAAATAACGCCTGAAAGTGACCGGTCAAGTCCTTTTTACGGTTAGCACTTGGACCGAGGGCTGGAAGGTTACCGTGACGGCGACCTCAGGCAAGCCTTCGGATTATTTCCAGAATGGCCGCCACGTGGTGGTCGTCGTGCTCGGCTACAAAAAAGGCCATGTCGATTATCCGCATCGGCGTCTTCAGGCGCGGGTGGAGAGCCGTCCTCACCACCGCTTTCTCGTCGAGTTCTTCCAGGCGCCTGACGAAGTTAAGACGCGCCCCGCGAAAGGACATCAGCAGTTCCCTGATGTTTGTCTTATTGTGAGCGGCCCGGGCTGTCTTCGAGTTGGCCATATTGGCGGCACGCAGCATCTCGGCGCCGGACAGAAAATCGTCCAGCCGTCCGTTATGAAGCTCTTCTACATCGCCCAGGTGTCCGATTACCTCCTGGATCGACCAGCCGTGGTCGATTTTCGCGGTCAGGACGTCGACCGGCAGTGACTCGGCGAACTCCTCCAGTCGGGCCGGCGTGCCCCACAGGCGCGCGATGACGCCGGGGAAAAGGCCGATCGGATACTTGAATTCGAACTCTCGTTCCACCCACGGCGTTTGTCTAACCATAATTGACTCAGCCTCACAAAATCGAGTTTTCGTCGGACCTGCTTCCCCCCTGAGGATCATTGCCTTCTCCAAGCCTTTTCCTGACCTTATCCCACGATGCCGTAATCAAAAAGCTTTCTTCCATATCGTGAACCATACTGACAAACTTCGGCCAGGGCGCAGCAAAAGTCAGGATATCGCTGGCCACGTAGGGTCTGGCCGATATATCAAACATGCCTATGATGGGTTTCGGCTGGGACTCCTGCAACTGGCAGTAAGGCAAAAAGACGATGGAAGAACAGCCGGAGCCAAACGGCGCTGCCACTGCCTCGGACGCAGCGCTGTCGAAACCGGCGAGGGTGAAGAGCCCCGCCATGGCATCGGGTGAAACAAAAAATATCGTGACTTGAGGTTCGTCGGTCTTTTCAAGAACGTCAAACCGTTTGAACACGATGAACTTGCCCGGTGCCTCAAAAGGCGGTACGCGTTTCATGAACTCGTTCACCAATTCGGGAGTCTTTTTGTAGCGTTCCCCCTCCAGCCTGCCTTCGATCCCGCACGAAAGGAAATATTCGAAATCGGGTCGGAGTTCCTGGGAGAAGCCCAGGTACCGCTGGCCGCCGCTGCAGGTGACGGCCTCGGCGCCGAATGCCACGGGTTTTCCCTTGCGGACTTTTGCCAGGTCTGCAATAAAACACCGCCATTCGCTCGTCGGTGGCGCCTTGTCCACCAGCCCGGCATCATCGGTGTAATAGAAGCAGATGGGCAACTCGACTCCGGGGAAGAAATGGTTCCACCTGTCAAGGAACATCTGCTTAAAGGTCATGTCCATAGCATACCCTCGGTTCTCACGATACGCATAGTTAACGATACCCCAGAATACTCTCTATCTTCAAGTATTTCAAGCGCTTTTTGACCGGCCTGGCGGGTTGAGAAAATCGTTGACATCATACTGGATAAGCGTAGATTGAGACGTTTACGAATGCGCCCATAGCTCAATTGGATAGAGCGTCTGACTACGGATCAGAAGGTTGGGGGTTCGACTCCTCCTGGGCGTATTTTGTTCTGGCCCGCGATCGGGCACCTTTTTAAAGGGAGTGCTGGCGGAATAGTTGCTTGCGCGGCGATGCTTTTCGAGATAGAGGCAAACGTTCAGAGCTTTCATGTTACATGCAGCGAACAAACACAATAAGCCCCTGCGGAGTGCCCACATTCTGGCCGGGGCCGCCGCCGTGATTCTCCTGATGGCGCCTCCAACGTTTGGATGGGGCAACCAGACTCACTACATGATAGGATACGAGGTCAGCCTCATGGACTCGGTTCCGCCGGCCTGCTTGAGCTGGGACTACGTCCACGCCAACAACAGCCCGGACATATTCACGGTGATCGGTCCGGAGTTCGCTCATTCTGACTATCGTTTTGCCGCCATCTTACTGGAGTTGGCCGGGGCCGACTTTGCACGACAGGCGCTTGCCTATGGTTACTTTTCTCACATTGCCGCCGACCGCATCGTCCACGGCGAGTTTCTCCCTTCCGTAAGTATTCAGCACGGACTGATGGAAATGGCAATGTCGTCCGTGCTCTACTTTGAAAATCCGGACCTGCAAGAAGCCGCCGAGCAGCTTGAGATCGGTTACGATCCCGAGTTGATAATTGCTGCCTCGGAACTCTTTCTACAGCGATACGGCGAAGGACGCCTTATCACAGCGGCCGAGATGCGGACCAAGGCGCGTTTGGCGATGGTCGTGCTGATTGCCCAGTATCTGATAACCACCCACCCCCTGTTTCATGCTTGGGCTGAGACCTACCTGCCCTATTCGGACTTCGCTTACTTTCATACCAGATCCATCGACAGCGCCTATGCCGCTTGCCGCGCCGCCGAATCCGGCAAGCTTTCGGCCGCGGGACCGGCCATCCGGGCCGATCACGATACCCGCGAGGCTGAGGACGCCCTTTGTGCCTTCGGAGAACGACTGTGCTCACTGGGCAACATCGATATAAGCGAAAGAAGCGAGGGCAGCCTGACAATTCTCTCCGCCGACCTTCCGCCACCGTCGGATAGGAGACGTCTCTTCGCAAGGGCCCTGGCCGATGCGGACGTGACGGGGCCGGCAGCGCCGCTTCTGACTGCCCTGCGGAGTATAGTGTCGCTGTCACGCTCTTCGGCCGGCATTAGCGCCGACCTGTTGCAATGTTACCCGAACCCGTTCAACAGCAGCAGCACTATTTATGTAGAAGTCACGTCGCCCGGATCGGTTGACCTTTCTGTTTATAATGTGCTGGGACAGCGGGTCGATGATTTGTACTCAGGAAACCTGCCGGCGGGTAGATACAGCTTTGAATGGCGAGGTACCGACCACCGCGGACGGTCACTGGCGTCCGGCCTGTATTTTGTCTTCTTTGTGTCAGATAATGTCAAGGTCTCCAAAAAATTAGTGTTGCTAAAATAGAAACTACTACACTTCTTATGAGAACGCCAGGCAAGAACAAGTTAACGGTTGTCCTGGACAGGCAATGGTGTTAGACTGAGAAGACCAAAGTCACTTTAACGCGGGGTTAACGCAGATATCTATTTCGTGAGAATCCAAACAATGGAGGATCGTATGAAACGTTTGTTAACACTGGCTATCGCTACGGCTCTTCTGCTGGCCATCCTGGCCGGAAGCGCCTCGGCCGGAGTAATCTTCGGCGTCCGTCAGTTCAGCTATCACAACACCATCCTGCCGACCGATCAGGGTCAGGGGGCCTACTTCGGGTTCGCCCCGGGCGAGGACGGGCGTTTCGTGATCACCGGCGGGATAGACTACTGGAGTTACAAACTCTCGGTAACCTTACCCGCTGACACCGCCGCCAGCCTCCCTGAGCTTGACGGCGACATCTCGATGGGTTCGTTCATGCTTCGGGGCGGGGCGAAATTCTATCTGAAACCGCCCGAACAAGGTACAGTTACGGCCGTTTTTGCCGCGGAACTGTTCAAGGCTTTCGGCAATGCCAAGCTCAGCGCCGAGGGTGCTTCTGCGGACATAGAACCAGTGAAGGATGCGCTCGCTCCCTACGGTGTCATGCTCAGTTTTGGCGGTGAATACTTCATCTCCGATGTCTTCTCCGTCAATGGCGACCTGGGTCTTCGTTACGTCATCACGAAAGTAGATGCCGACCTGGGAGTCCTAGGCGACATAGGCGAGTTAGTCGGACTGGAAATTGGCATGGGCGAGGGCGCCGAGGTCAAGTTCACGACCATTACCATGTACACCGGCCTCGGTCTCAGTTTCCGGTTCTAAGATAATACTTGGTCCCAAACGCCCGGACGGTAGTGTTGACTCCGCAGCCGGGTTTGCAGGCAGATAAGGTCGCACCACGGCCGCGCGCGTAAAGCGTGAATTCTTATCAGAGGGCCGGTGGTGCGGCCTTTCAACACGCACCATATCCAATAATCACATCACGCCTTTCAGAAAACGTTGCCCGGCCGGTCACGTCACGCTCGATTTCACGGGCAACCGGCCGCGCCCGTCAGCGTATATAGAGTTGGTCGTATGCTGAGGTCACTTCCAATCGCGACCTCCTGACGTTCAGCTTAACGGGGATTGTATGCATGGCTCAAAAGCGCTGCTGATCGCACCCCTGCTTGTGCTTGTCGTATCATCCGACATTGCCTCGGCCGGACTCCTGTTCGGGGTGCGGCAGTGCAGCTATTACAACAGCATCCCTCCCGAAGACCAGGGTGGCGGCGCCTGGATCGGCTGGATGTCCGGCAAAGGCGTCGCCGTCACTTTTGGAATTGATTACTACAGGTACAGGCTCGACGTCGATTATCCCGCCCTCGAAAGTGACTCGCTCTCTATCGGGGCCGGCAGCGGCGTAGCTTCGTCCAGCGCCCTGATATTGCGCGCAGGGGCACGGTACTACTTGAATAAACCGGAACCCGGTCGCGTCTCCGTTCTGCTGGCAGCGGAGATATTCAAGGGATTCGGGTCCACCCATATCGGCATCGACGACGCCTCTGTCGACCTCGAGCCGGTCACGGATGCCCTGTCTCCCTCCGGGTGCCTTGTCGCTTTCGGCGCCGAGTATCCCGTCTCCGAGAAGTTCTCCCTGGGCGGCGATGTCGGCCTGCGCTATATCGCGAGCAAGATGGACGTCGAGATCGACCCCGGTTCTCTGCTGGAGGATTTGCCTCT
>JAOUEU010000180.1 GCA_029858555.1 Candidatus Zixiibacteriota bacterium | reverse complement strand
TGCCTATGTGGGGAAATTGCGCGGTTACGGTAATTTCATTATAATCAATCATGACGGTGAATATTATACTACGTATGCGGGCCTGGGCGCTATGCATGTAACGGCCACCGAATATGTTCGGGCCGGCACCAAGATCGCCGTTTCCGGCGCCGACGGGCTGGTCAAGTTTGAAATCCGACGGGGCCGCGAACCGCTGGACCCGGTCAAGTGGGTTAGAATTGATTCTTTCTGACATTCGGCAATATCAGAGAAAAGCCTGGACAATCCTTTCCCGTTCGTATCAGAACCGGAGGATAGCCGGCACCTATCTTTTTTACGGCCGGCCGGGTCTTGGCGACTGGCACCTAGCAATATCGCTGGCCGGCCTGCTCAACTGCGAAGCGCCGGTCAAGGCGGACGACGGAGACGGACTTCCGGTGCCATGTGATCGCTGCCGAACCTGCCGCCAGATTGCGTCTCTGAATTTCGAGGGTTTGCTTTTCGCGCTGCCGATAACCAGCCACAATAAACTGGATGAAGCCACTGATTTAACGGCGGCCGTTCTGGAGGAGAAGCGTCTGGAGCCGTTCAAGATACTGTCGGCGGCGGCCAGCCGGTCGATCCCGATAGCAGTGGCCCGGGACGTGAAGCGGCGGCTGAGCCAGAAGGCGTCGGCGGGTGTCACGCGGGTGGTCATCTTTTACCAGATGGAGAGGATGCTGCCCGCGTCGGCGGACGCGCTGCTGAAACTGATCGAGGAGCCGCCCGGCGACACGGTGGTCATTCTCACGGCGATAAACCCGGAGGTGCTGTTGCCGACGGTTCAGTCACGGGCGCAGAAAATCAGACTGGACCGGATGCCGGAAGAGGCGATCGTGAAGTACCTGGAGGAGAATTACGGCACTGCCGAGGACAGGGCGGTTCTGCTGGCGCGAATATCGGAAGGCTCACTGGGGAGCGCTATCGAAATGCTGGCGGTGGATGCGGACGATGATTCGTCGCGGCGGGCCGTGGGTCTGCTTCTTTTCAGGTCGCTGTTTGCGGACAGGCCGCCGGACACGGTGGCGCACATGATTGACCTGCTCAAAGCGAAAGACGTGGGGGAAGCCGAGGAGCTACTGCGCCTGTGGCAGTCGCTCCTGCGTGATTGCGCCAAGTACGCTCTCACCGGGGACGACAGCGGCATGGTCAACATCGATTTCGCGCCGGAGTTGAAGAGACTTTCCAAAGGGCTGTGGGGTCCTCCGGCGACGCAACTCATAGTCGAGAATATCAAAAATACGCTTGCCGATCTGAGGCGCAATGTGCATATTCAGGGAGCTTTAGTGGCTCTGGCCCTTAAGATTAAGTCGCACCTGAAGGGGGTGCATTAGTTTCGCTTAGACTCTGTAAGAAGCCGTTCAGGAGACCAAGATGGCGGAATTGTATCTGGTAGAATTCAAAGGCTCCCGAAAGGAGTATTTTTTTAATACATATTACCATACTCTCAAGACACCGGAATATGTAATCACCGAGGCCGAGCGGGGTGAAGACCTCGGTATTCTGCTGAAGAAAATCGAAGTCGAGATCGAGCTGCCGGATGATAAGAGGCCGCGTTCCATTCTGCGTCGGGCCAGCCCGGACGATATCAATCGGATGCTGGATTACCGGCGCAAGGAGGAAGCTTACAAGCACGAGGTGGTGGAGATGATCCGGCGGCACCAACTGATCATGAAGGTGGTCGACGTGGAGTGTCAATTCGACGGCAACAAGATGACCATTTATTTCACCGCCGATCACCGGGTGGACTTCCGCGAACTGGTCAAGGACCTGGCGGCGCGCTACCGGACGAGAATCGAACTGCGACAGATAGGCGTGCGCGACGAGGCCAGGCGGATCGGGGGCCTGGGCATCTGCGGCAAGATTCAATGCTGTAATTCTTTTATCAGGGATTTTACGCCGATTTCGACGCAGCACGCGCGGGAGCAGGACCTGCCGTTAAACCCGGCCACGATCTCCGGGAACTGCGGCCGCCTGCTGTGCTGCCTGCGTTACGAGGCGGATATGTACAGCGCGGTCAAGAAGCATTTTCCGCGTCCGGGCAGCCGGGTCCGGACCAAACAGGGCGACGGCGTTGTTGAGCGGATCGATATTTTCAAGGAAGAGACAGTCGTTCGCACGGAGGACAACACCTTTTTCCGCTGCCGGTTGTCGGATGTGCTGGATGTAGGGGCAGCGGTGCCGGCCGGTCCGCCGAGTCAGAAGAGCATTATCGAAGAATACGAGGAGGGCGCCATGGATGAAGGCGAACGGGACCGCGCCCTGAAAGATCTGGAAGATTCCACCAACGGAAATTAAAATAACCGAGGGAAGAAATTGGCTAAACCATTTTATATCACGACGCCCATTTATTACATCAACGACCGACCGCATATCGGTCATGCCTACACCACCGTGGCGGCCGACCTTCTGGCGCGCTTCCATCGCCTGGCCGGCAGAGAAGCCTTCTTTTTGACCGGAACCGATGAGCACGGTTCCAAGGTGGCGGAGGCGGCCCAGGCCGCGGGCCTGCCGGAGCAGGCATTCTGTGACCGAACGGTGGAGCATTTCAAGGCCGCCTGGGTCAACCTGTCCGTCGAGAACGACTACTTCATCCGCACGACGTCGGATCGACACATCAAGGCGGTGGGGAAAATTCTGGACGCTTTGCGCAAGGCCAAGACGGACGACGGCCGGGATGTCGTCTACGAGGGCTTCTACGAGGGTCTTTACTGCACCGGCTGCGAGGCCTTCAAGACCGAAAAGGAGCTTGTCGAGGGCAAATGCCCGGAGCATAACCGGCCTCCGGAAAAACTTAAGGAGAAGAACTATTTCTTCCGCCTGACGGCCTACCTGGGCAAGATCAAAGAGAAAATAGAGTCGGGCGAGTTGTTGATCCTGCCGGAGGAGCGGCGGCGGGAGGTGCTGGGCCTGATCGAGCAGGACCTTCCCGATTTTTCACTTTCCCGGGAACACGTCAAGTGGGGGGTGCCGCTGTCGTTCGACAGGAGCCAGTCGGCGTATGTCTGGGTTGACGCTCTGACCAACTACATCTCGGCGATGGGTTACGCCGATGATGAGAAGACCTTCGACAAGTGGTGGAACCGGGCTGAGGTGGTGCACCTGATGGCCAAGGACATCCTGAAATTCCACTGCCTGTTCTGGCCGGCGATGCTGATGGCGGCCGGCCTTAAACTGCCCGACACGATCTTCCTGCACGGTTTTTTCACGGTCGACGGCGAGAAGATGTCGAAATCGCTGGGCAACATGATAGACCCGAACAGCATGGTGGCAGTGCTGGGGGCCAACGCCACGAGGTACCTGCTGTTGACGCAGTACCCGTTCGGACTTGACGGCGATGTTCAGGTCAAGCGCTTTGTTGTGCAATATAACGCCGATCTGGCCAACGACCTGGGTAACCTGGTGTCCCGGGTAGCCAAGATGGTGGTGGCCAATTTTGACGGCAAACTGCCGGAACCAATGAAGGAAATCGATGGCTTGCAGGTGTTGATGGAGCAGTGCGAGGCGCTGCCGGACAAGGCGCTGGCGCATATAAGGCACTACCGAATCGGCGACGCTATCGGCGAGGCGATGGGCCTGGTGCGAGCCACCAACAAGTTTTTTAACGACAGCGCACCCTGGGTGCTCGCCAAAGAAGGGAAGAGGCCGGAACTGGGTGGTATTCTGTATGCATGCAGCGAAATCATACGCATCGTCTCGACGGTGCTGTTCCCGGTGATGCCCAACAAGATGCGGGAGATTCGGAGCATCTTCAGCCTCGATGACAGCACGCTGACGCTGGATCATGCCCGGAAGTTTTTCGAACTCGTCCCGGGCGCCGGGGTGGCTATCGAGGATTCGGTGTTTCCTCGAATCAGCGACGCGGAAGCGATTTCAAAAATCCGGCAAGGCGTGGTTGTGAAGCCGGCTGCGGCTGCAGTAACGGACGGCGAGGGACTTCTGGATATATCGGAATTCGCCCGGACACAGATGCGGGTGGCGCAGGTCGTCGGGGCGGAGCCCGTAAAGGGCGCCAACAAGCTGTTGAAGCTGCAGATCGACCTGGGTGACGAGAAGCGCCAGATTGTGGCCGGGGTGGCGGAGCATTATACGCCCGAGGAGATCACGGGCAAGAAGATAATCGTCGTGACGAATCTCAAGCCGGCCCGCATCCGGGGGGTCGACTCCAACGGCATGCTTCTGGCAGCGACGTCCGGGAAGAACCTGCGCCTTTTGACGGTCGACGGGGATCTGCCGCCGGGCGCCAAAATCAGTTAATGATTGATTCCCATTGCCATCTGGATTTTGACCAGTTTGACGGCCGGCGGGACGAGGTCCTCGATGCCGCCCGGGCGGCCGGTGTCCATACCGTAGTGAACATCGGCGTCGATCTGGCATCGTCGGAAAAATCGGTGCAACTGGCCGAGCAATATGATATGGTTTACGCCTCGGTCGGTGTTCATCCCCACGACGCCCGGATTTTCGACGATGAAACCCATGACCGGCTGGCCGAACTGGCCGGGCACGATAAAGTGGTCGCCATCGGAGAAATCGGACTCGATTACTACCGTGATCTGTCGCCCCGCAAAGTCCAGCGGGCGGTGTTTCGGCGGCAGCTGGAACTGGCGGCGGAGCATGGTCTGCCCGTTGTCATTCATACGCGGCAGGCGCTGGACGAGGCGGTCGAGATTATTCAGGATTATGCGCCGCAACTGGCCGGGGGCGTCTTCCACTGTTTTGAAGGCGATACCGACAGCGCCTATCGTGTATTCGAGCTCGGGCTGGTCATATCGGTGGGCGGTGTGATCACTTTCAAGAATTCTCGGATGTCGCGGGTAACGGCGGCGGTACCGCTGGAGAAGATCATTCTGGAGACGGACGCGCCGTTTTTGACGCCGGAGCCTTTTCGCGGCAAAACCAACAGCCCGGCCTACGTCCGGTACGTATATGAGAAGGTGGGCGAGTTGAAGGAAATACAGGTCGCCGAGGTCGAAAGGATTGTCGATCGCACCTGTCGGAAACTTTTTCGCATGGTGGAAACCTTCGGGGATTGACACCTTCAGCGGAGTGGCACGATGACAGCCGTCAAGGCCAAAAAAAGCTTTGGGCAGCATTTCCTCAAGTCGGAGTCGGTCGTTCGCAAAATCATTGACCTCCTGGAGGCCTCGGCCGGCGAGGCGGTGGTCGAGATCGGTCCGGGGCGAGGGGCACTGACATTTCGTCTGGCCGAGGCGGGTGTGAGACTGCTGGCTGTCGAGCTTGAGCGGTCGGCCTTCGGTTATCTCGAGAAGAGACTGCGCGGCCAACCGAATGTCACTCTGGTCAATAAGGATTTTCTCAGTGTGACGCCGGACGAGATCGGGTTCGACGGCTTCAAGCTGATTGGCAACCTACCCTTCAACATCACGTCGCCGGTGCTTGACTGGGTCGTGGCCAACCGGGAGTATGTGCGCCTGGCGGTGTTTATGGTTCAGAAAGAGATGGCCCTGCGGGTATCGTCGTCGCCGGGGAGCAAGGACTGGTCGCCGCCGGCCATATTCACGCAGCTTCACTATGACATCGAATACGGCTTTGATGTTGCGGCCAAGCACTTTAGCCCGCCCCCGAAAGTGACTTCGGCAGTAATAAGGCTTACGCCAAAAGGGGCGCCGGCGGTGGCGCATTTCGCCGCGTTCGAAAAAGTCGTACGGGCGAGCTTCCAGAGGCGTCGGAAGCTGCTGGTCAATAACCTGACGCCGGAGATAATTGGAGACGTTGTGAGAGCACGCGAAGTGATTGCAGAACTCGGTCTGCCACCGCGATGTCGCGCCGAGGAGTTGCCGACCGAAAAGTTTTTAGAATTGACGGCTCGTCTGATCGAGTATAAGATACTACAAGGAGAGTAAGTATGGAGTCGGTTGGAATATTTCGATGGAGGGTAGATTGTCATATCTATCGGTAAATCTTGACTCGGTAGCGGTCATGCGGGAGACGCGGCGGCTTAGCGAACCGGACCCGGCCCAGGCGGCGGTACTGGCCGAGCTGGCCGGTGCGGACGGCATCGCCATCCAACTGCGGCGCGACCGCCGCTACGTGCGTGACCGTGACCTCTATCTGCTGAAGGGAATCGCCAAGAGCAAACTGACCCTGGAGATGCCGCCCGTGGAGGAGACGATCGCAAAGGCGCTGGAGGTCAAACCATGGATGGTGACGTTTCTGGCGGACCACGCCGATACCAGCACCCCCTTGTCGCCTATTGATTTCAAAACCGCCTCGGTTGATTTCGGACAGATCGCCGACCGCCTGCGAGGCGTCGGCGTCAACGTCGGTTTCTTCGTGGCCCCCGACGCCGACGACATAAGAGGGGCAGCCAAGGCCGGGGCCGCGGCGGTGCTGATTGACTGTTCGGGTTATACCGAAGCGCGGACACTTGCAGAGGCCCAGGCGGAGCTGGACCGGGTGGATCAGGCGGCGCGGGCAGCCTCAAAAGCCGACCTGTCCGTTCACTGCGGTCGTGGCATCAATTACCGCAATGTTTCGCCGCTGGTGGAGTTGGGTTATGTAGATGAATTCGTCATCGGGTACGCGATTTGTGCACGGGGCATGCTGACCGGCTTTGACCGGGCGGTGAGGGAGATGGCGTCCCTGGTTCACGTTGAAGCGTCCCGACTCGAGTGATGACTGCTCCGGAGACGACCGCCAGGACGTACCACCTTCAGATACCGCCGGAGGCGGCAGCGGAACGCCTTGACCGTTACCTCGGTTCGTTGAAGGAACTCAATCTCAGCCGCACCCGCATCCAAAAGCTTATCGGCGACGGCCTGGTGGCCGTCAACGGCCGTCGTGTCTCGAAGAGGCATCTGTTGGCAGGGGGGGAGGCAGTCACAGTCACGGTACCGCCGCCGTCAGCG
>JAOUEU010000178.1 GCA_029858555.1 Candidatus Zixiibacteriota bacterium | reverse complement strand
GCTAAAGCCGTTGCCCTCCAGTCGATACACTTCCACCGGCTGCCTCGGATCCGAAACATCGAAAACACAGAACGGGGCCGCTGCGTAGAGGTATGGCCACTGGACATCCAGGGATAGCACCGGCCTGTCGATGTCTATTGTCGCCAGCCCGTCCGGCGAACCTATCTCCGATATGTCCGCGATATGGACTCCCCCCTGGCCGGCGGCCAGAAAAACATAATCGCCGACGTTGCACAAGTCCACGACCTCTCCCGCCACAGGATAATTGGCCAGACACACTGGGTTATGCGGATCGGACAGGTCGAGAACATCCATACCCTTACTGCCGGTCGCCAGTAGAACAATACTGTCTGAGACAAAAACAGCGTCCATACCTGTCCCCAACGTCTTATATGTGCTGAGAACATGGGGCTTGTCCCGATCCGAAATGTCCAGAATAGTCAGATCGGCCCCGGGCGGGTGAGAGCTGTCCGCATGGCATTCGTTCAAACCCAGCAGCAGATTGTTCCGGACAGCCACACCGGTAACCGGACCGGGGACGGAGTAGAAACCCTCCAGCGTCGGTTCTGATGGCGTGCTGGCATCGACAATTATAAAGTCACCGTCGTAAGGCCCTTCGGGGTAGTTGGGTGTCCAGCAGGAACCGGCCTCCGCGTCAGACGTTGTCAACCGGCCGGCATCGACCAGATAGACCAGGCCGTCCCTAACCTCCGCTTTGAAAGCCACTCCGGGGACTCTGTAGGTGCCGACCACTACCGGCTGGGTCGGATCGGAGATGTCCACCACCTTAAGCCCGCAGGTGCTGTTGCAGACAAACATCAGATCGCCCTCTACGTCTACATCCAAAGCTCTGACTTTTAATCCCAGCCGGGTGATTTCAGCCGGATGGGCCGGATCAGAGATATTAAGTATAGATATTGCTGAACTTCCTTCCGGCCAGAAGTGGTTACGATAAGCCAAATAGAGCGTCGAACCGTCGTCACTCGCCTCGAGATCGTACGGCCAGTAATTCCCGCTGATAACTTCAGCGATAAGTGTGGGATTCGCCGGATCTGAAATGTCCGCCACCTGTAAACCGCTCATCCCGGCTACAAAAGCGGCGTTCCCGGAAACGATGACACGCAAAGGCGAATTCACCAGATCCAACTCCAATTTGCCAAGCAGACTGATGTGACCCGGATCGGAAACATCCAGAATGGCCAGCCCCATCTCTCCCCGGATGTGGCCATATACCACATACGCAAGACCGTCGCGCACACATACCCCGGCGACGGTACTCGGCGGCGACCATCGCCCCGCAATAAACGGAGACGAGGGGTCGGAAATATCGACGACATACATTGCGCTCCGTCCCGAATTAGTATAGTCGCCCGGCCCGCGCACGGCCACATAGACGTAACGACCGTCAACGGTCACATCGTCGGCACGCCCTTCCTTCAAGTAGATTTCCGATACCAGGGCCGGAGCTGTGGGATCGCTAACATCGAAGATGCTCAGGCCATGATACATCGTGACATAAGCGAAATCCCCCGACACCGCCACGTCTTTGCAGTCGCTCCAGAGAGCACCGGAGCGAAAAGTAAGACTCACTTCTTCCCAGGCAGGCGCCACAGGAGGCGGGAACGCCGCACCACGTGATTGCGGCCACGCCTCTGTGGCCGGATCTGCCCGGCCCGGCCCGTCCTCGGCCGACACTGTTGAGGTCATCAGCACAGCGATCGAAATAACCGCGATGGTAAACTGACAAAAAATACGATTGCTCATATCAGAGACTTTCCCCAATATACGGGACGTGAGAAAGCCATCCCCCGTTTAATACAAAAATAGCTAAAGCTATCCCTATTATCAATCACACAAGTGAGGAACGAGCCCCGCCCCCTCATCCTCCCCCACAGCCAACCTCCGCCATAAATCAGACTGGCGGCTTAACCCCCGTACGGACACGCATCCGGCGCCGGGCCGGGGGGAATCCCGAAAAGCCACGCCAGCAGGTATGTGACGTCCGAGACATTCACTTTCTCGTCCGGATCACCATTGGCGTTGGCTTCCTCCTGGCAAACCGGGGCCGGCCCGGTAGGGATACCGAAGAGATAATCCAGAAGGAAAGTGACATCGGAGATATTGGTTTTGTCCTCCGGGTCGTTGTTGGCGTTCCCCCGCGTACCCAGACAGCAGCCGATTCCGCCAAATACCTGCCAGTAACCCTGATACAGGCCATAACTTGCCGAACTGACCGGGCCCACCGCCGTCTGCCCGACCGTCCCGTTCAAGACATAGTTGGTGGAACTGCCCTCGCCGCCACCGTTGGCGATTACCTGCCAGTTGATTTCTTCCCCGGACTGTCCGTCGGCAAAACCCGCTACCGCCCACGCCACCACCAAAATGGCAGCCAGCAACACCGTCTTTCTCCAGTTTCTCATGGCTTTATGTTCTCCCCTTTCGCAGCCTGACGTATCACAGCGGATCGAGGTGATGTGCCTGTTTCCCGCGTTTTCTTCAATATAGTCCACAAGGCCCATTTCGTCAAGCTCTCTCCGGCGGCCCTGAGCGTAAGGAGCCCCGAATCAGCCCCAAAAAGACCTTCCCGGGATTATTATCGGCAGCCCCTGGCGGTTGGCAGACTCTCTGATGGAGGGAGGGGAAAAATGCCCGGAAACCTCTTTCGCGCGTGAATTCCATTTGCGTTGATAAATCTATCCACTTATCTTGTTGCCAGACGCGTTACGCCGACAGCCGGGCCGGCGTCAGAAGCACGGGGATATTTACCTGAGCCGACATCGGCAATAAGAACCATCGTGGGAGGAACATACTATGTCGAAAAACGCTGACACCTACCAGTCATTCGTCGATACTTACGACAGCCGAAGCGACGAAATGGGCTGGCACGTCCCCGGCGTCATCTTCGGCCTGATGTACATGCATCTTAGGCCCGGCCAGACCCTGCTTGATGTCGGCATCGGCACCGGCCTAGGCTCGGTCCGTTTTCACAAGGCCGGGCTGGTGGTTCACGGTCTGGACAACTCGTCGTCGATGCTGGACCGGTGCCGAGAAAAAGGCCTTACCGCCGGTCTGGTCCATCACGACCTGGCCGACCTGCCGTGGCCCTTCGAGAACGAGAGCTTCCATCACGCCGTCTCGATCGGGGTTCTGCATTTCTTTGGTGACCTCACGAGCCTGTTTTCGGAAGTTTCCCGGCTGGTCAAGCCCGGCGGCATTTTCGGCTTTGATTTCTTCGAGCATGCCACCGAAGTCAACAAGGGCTACCGGAAGGTCCAGAGCGGCGTTTATTCGCGTCATGACCCCCATTACGGCGGCAAGGTGTATCGCCATAAGGAGTCGTACATTCTCGGCCTTTTGGCCGGGACTGGTTTTTCGGTGCTCGACGATACGGAACTGCTGGCCTCCTGGGAAAAAGAATCCTGTTTCAGGATAATCACCGCTCGGAAGCTTCACGGATAGCTATCCCTCCGAGATTGACACGGTTTGTCATGATATCCCCCGATGATCGGTCTGCCTGTCCTGACCCCGCGGAATTAGAACTATTTGCTTGACGGCCGTATCATCACCGGCTTATCCTCCACTATAGCAAAAGGACGCAGGGCCTCTTATTCGTTCGCCGACTAACCGGCGAGCTATCATAAAGGAAGGAAAATCATGATTCACCCCCGCTTCTCATGTATCCGTGTAGCACTGATGAGCCTTGTTGTCATCGGCCTGACTGCCTGCCTGGCCGTAACCGCCGGCGCCAAAGATATCAAAAGTAAGTTGCGCGTACCGGAGGCCGGCATCACCCAGATGATCACGCTGAAAGATGGCTCGACCCTCGCCGGAAGGATAAAAGCCGTCGGCGAGACCGAGATCACCTTCGCCGCCCAGGTCGGTGACATGACTATTCCCATCGACCAGATAACGGAAATCAAGGAAATCTCGGCGGACAAAATCAGAGAGGGTAAGTACTGGTTTCCCAACCCCAACCGCACCCGCCTCTATTTTGCTCCCACCGGCCGCATGCTCAAAGCCGGGCAGGGCTATTTCTCGGACATCTACGTCCTCTTCCCCAGCGTCAATTTCGGTATCACCGACAACTTCACCCTTGGCGGCGGTTTTTCGCTCTTTCCCGGCCTGGACGTGAGCGAACAGTTGTTTTACATCTCCCCCAAAATCGGTGCGGACATGACCGAGAAACTGTCCGTTGCGGGAAGCGCATTGATCGTCAGACTGCCCAGTGACCAGTTGGATATTGAGGATAAAAAGGATGACGCTACCGTTATCGGTGTCTTGTTCGGAAGCGCCACCATTGGCTCGGACGATGCCAGTCTGACCGGAGGCCTCGGTTTCGGCTACGTCGATGATGACATCGCCGACAAACCGGCCGTCCTGGTGGGCGGCGAATACCGCCTGGCCCGCCGCATGTCATTCGTAAGTGAAAACTGGGTTTTCCCGGAGGTCGACCAGCCAATTATATCCTATGGAGTGAGATTCTTCGGCGAAAGCATTGCTGTGGACCTGGCCTTCTTCAACATCCTGGACAATGACGCCATTTTCCCCGGCATCCCGTATATAGATTTCGTCTGGAACTTCTGAGCCGCGTCGTCCCGTAGTCAGCAAATCAGCAGACTCTGAATGCCGAAACCCTGATGGTTTCGGCATTCCTGTTTCCGCCGGCTGTGGCGCAAAAGAGCACGGGACTGGCAAAGCGCCTTCTGCCGGTGTGGCAGGAAATGTGATTTTCATATGGTCGGCCCACCCTTATTCTATCCATTGACAAGCGAGAAGTTATCGGATAAAATTGACTGTCTGTGAACGGCCGCGCGCCGATATGCAGGGAGGTCCGACATGATTATCGACAAACTCAAACAAGAGATGGCTCGCCAAGACAAGCCCGAAAACCGCCACAACTACCAGCGTTTCCACAAGGAAAAGCTCAAAGAGCCGTGGGGGCTCAAAACCCAGGTTCTCAGGAAAATCTCCAACGACTGTTTCAAAGACGTCAGGCACATGCCTAAAGACGAAATCCTCGATATCGGCGACCGATTGCTCGCCTCCGACATGCGCTACGGCCGCTTTCTCGCCTTCGAATGGGCGCTGAAGGTAAAAAAGGACTTCACCAAACAGGATTTTGCACGCTTCGAAATCTGGCTGAAAAAATACGTCAACAACTGGGGCGCCTGCGACCATTTCTGCGGCATCACCGGCCACCTCGTCGCCGAGCACCACGAACTGACCGCTAAAACCAAAAATTGGACTAGGTCCAAAAACCGCTGGCTGCGCCGCGCCGCCGCCGTCAGCCTCATCGAACCGGTCCGGCGCAAAATGCTTCTCGACGAGGTCTTCAGGACCGCCGATATCCTCCTTACCGACGAGGACGATATGGTTCAGAAGGGCTATGGCTGGATGCTCAAGGAGGCGAGCAATGTCTTCCAGAAAGAGGTGTTTGCTTATGTCATGAAAAACAAGGCATGCATGCCCCGCACGGCGCTGCGCTACGCCATCGAAAAAATGCCCCCGGCTATGCGCAAAAGGGCCATGGCCAGGTAGGGGTTCTGTCCTTTGAGTATCGCCGCCATGGCTTTGCCCTCCTGAGGATTCAACCGGCCTGCTTATTACAGACCGCGGCGGCCCGCTTTACTTTGAGTTTGCATTTCTGGTGTCTCCGGCTTTTCTTTGATAAGTAAATGCGTCATTTGGTGGAAACAATATGACCGTCGCTTGAGGAGAGATGATGGCACCTGAATATCGTTTCAGACCGCTGCGCGACGAGGACGCCGACACCATCGTGGACATCTTCAACTACTACGTCGAGAACGGTTTCTCCGCCTACCGCGAACATAAGGTGGACAGGGCTTTTTTCGTGAGAATGCGCGAACTGGCCGCCGGCTACCCCATCTACGCCGCCGAAACAGCCGACGGCCGGGTGGTCGGTTTCGGCCTGCTGCGGCAGTACCATCCCGGCGATGTCTTCAAGAGGGCGGCCGAACTTACTTACTTTATCGCTCCGGATCATGTCGGCCAGGGAATCGGCGGGAGATTTCTGGAAATGCTTATCGACGATGCCCGCAAGCATGGCATCGACACGCTCCTGGCCAGCATCTCCTCTCTGAACGGGGCCAGCATCCGCTTTCATGAAAAAAACGGCTTCACCGAGTGTGGGCGGTTCAAACGCATCGGCCGCAAAAAAGGCCAGGATTTCGACATGGTCTGGATGCAGAAATTCATTTAGGGACGGAAGCTTCTATCATAAAATGATTAAAACGGCACCATCTCTGGCCTTTTTCGCATTTGCCGCGGCGTTCGGATGCTCGACCTGCCCTGCTCAGACGCCGCTCCCCCTCGGGCAGGTCACAACCGACAGCCTCTCCCCGGCGACGGGTGTCGATGACGACGGCCCTCACATATACTGGGAAAGCGACACCTCGGCTGTCGTCTTCTATCTCTGTGACGGTGAGTTCATCGAAGAACGTCATCGCGTGACTGATAGCCTCTGTTTCAGCGGTCTCTGCCGGGATTCGGACCTTGAATATACAATTTCAGCCCCGCCGTCCGAGGTGGCTCCGTCCGTCTTCGACAACATACCCCGAATCTTGGCTGTCAGTGACATCCACGGCGAATACGAATACTTCGTGGACATCCTGCAGAAAGGAGGCGTCATCGACAGCGGCCTCGATTGGATCTGGAGTAGCGGCCACCTGGTCATCCTCGGTGACGTCTTTGGCCGCGGCGACCGGGTGACCGAGAGCCTGTGGCTGATTTACCGGCTGGAGCGGCAGGCACGGCGGCACGGCGGCCGCCTCCATTTTGTGTTGGGCAATCACGAGTTGATGGTTCTCAGGGGCGATAATCGCTACGTCCATGAAAAGTACCTGAACGGCATCGTCAGAAAGACGCGGATACGGCACG
>JAOUEU010000179.1 GCA_029858555.1 Candidatus Zixiibacteriota bacterium | reverse complement strand
CACTCCCGAACGTTTTCCCGATGGTCCTGCCGTACTCGGCCCAGCTGTTCCAGGTTGACCATGTTACGTGGGGCACGTAAGCCGCCGGGTCGTCCGTACCCGGTTGCGGCAGAGCCTCGAGCGGCCCCATAGTCCAGGTATACACCTGCAGTCCGCTGTCATCTGCTATGACTGTCGGCCGCGGTGCATCGTCTGAAGCAAAAACCCGGGGTTCCCGTCCCAGCGGCACGCGCAGTTGGAACTGTGACCGAACGCACGGGTCCGGGCGCGCGAACAGCCACATGCCTTCGACGCCGCCGCGGAACGGTCGTTTGTCCCTGACGGTAAAAGCTACCTCGAGGATACACGGCAGTTGAATGCCGTTGTGAAGGATCATCATTTCACGCACGTTCGTGTAGTCATACGCGTGGCGCAGATTGCCTGGCAGGGTTTCCACGATACCCGTCGGCCCCGTCGCCCACCAGTGGTTGTCCATCCAGGTGCGTACCGTCATTACTTCAAGGGTGCAGTTATCATCGTCATAGGGCACACGATGATCGCCATACATCCCTATCGCCAGGTCCGTGTTGATCCAGATGACTCTGTGAACCGTAAGTTCCCGCCGCCCGTCCTCCAGCCAATCCACGCGCTGGCCGTCGAATAGCAGGACGGCATCCTGGGTCGAGAGGTCAAAACGCGACTCGGCCTGCGCCATGAGGGCGGCAATGTCCAGCTTCTCATCAAAAGACTTCTGTGCGCGCGCAGTGGAGGCGCATAGCATCACTGCGGCAACGAGCGCAAAGGCCGCTGTGAGAATTTGCAGTAACCGTCTCATTTGGCGCCTCCTTTCTCCGCCCGGAAAGAGGTTCCGGCGAATTTCTTGACCTCCTGCATGACCTTCCGGAAACCCTCGTATCCGTCGGGGGGAATCTGGCGGCGCTTTATGGCGACGCGCTGGCTGATAGTGAGCGCCTTGCCGCTCATTTTGGCTGTACCCTCGCAAGAGG
Organism: Candidatus Zixiibacteriota bacterium; assembly: GCA_029858555.1. Taxonomy (GTDB): domain Bacteria; phylum Zixibacteria; class MSB-5A5; order GN15; family FEB-12; genus DAOUUR01. The sequence continues at coordinate 5,911 of JAOUEU010000179.1, read as the reverse complement.
CATACGTTTCGTCGAGCTTGTCACTCTTTTTCTCCCCGGTTATTTCATATCCCGAGGGCAGCTTTATGGTCTCCTTCGCATCCAGAAGCTGCGTGGTGTAGAAAAAGACGTCGTCATGCCGCTCCTCAGACCATTCCACCGCCCCCGGCCGAAAGAGAATACGATTGTCAGACGTGAATCGCATCACGGGGCTCTTGAACTCATAGGCGCTGTCGATAAACTGCGCATACTCCGGGATGCGATAGTCGATTTCCCATCGCATCGCCTTATGAAAGTCCAGGACATCCCCATGCCTGTATGCCAGCAGTTCTGCCCGGTCACTCAGATTGTGCAGCATTCCTCTCAGATAGTCACCCACCTCGGACATGCGAAACCAGGAAGCCAAACCCCGCAGGCGGCTGTCCATAGTGCCCTCCCCCTCGAACTCGAAGCGGCCCTCGAGGGTGCCGTCGGCAAGTATTTTCGCGGAACTGGTCAGCCGCAGGGGGCAGTCTTCGGCTGGGCTGTACACGATTCGGTTCAACCCCTCCCCTTCCGGAGAGCCGATGAGGTAATGCTGTTCCGCCTCGAACTTGCTCCAGATGTCCTTGTTGAACGGCACCCAGGTGGGATCATACATGACATAGCTTCCATCAGCTTTTTTCAGGGCCACCACACAATGGTTGAACTGGTCGGCTGGCACGTCCTCGATGCGGCTGCCGGCCATGGTCATGGCGGCATAGGAGTCCATGTCGGCGGCCCGCATCATCGTCACCAGCATGCCGGCGATATCCTTGCACACGCCGCTGCGCTGTTCGAAAATCATGGAACCGGGATGCAGGGTATAACCTTCGCCCTCGCCCATGGTCTGGCCGCTGTAGCGGATGTTTTGCGCCACCCAGTGCACCAGCTCGAAGGCCTTTTCTTCCTCAGTGCCGTTGGTGACGCCGGCCTCGGCGAAAATCTCGTCGACCTTGGCCTTGATGGCCCCGGTCACCTCGAACTGGTTCTTGTTGACGTCGAAAAACCACCGGCTCTTGGCCTCCCAGCTCTCAACAGTCGCTATGACCACCTTGGTCACGATGTCGGTCGCATCCGGTCGATAGTCTTCGGGTTTCCATGCCTTCACATCTTCGGCCCACCAGGCATAGACGGTCGTGTCCTGCGTATATGTCGTGCTGCTGAACATGGGCCCGTTGTACACCTGCGAGTGCAGACGCTTATCCGCCGGAAGCTTCAGAACATACTTCTTGCACACAATCGGCACGGTGGCTTCGAATCGCACGATATCGAAATACTGGCCCGGCATCGGCGGCACGTATCGCTCGTCGGGCGGCGCCCCCGAGCCCAGAAGAGCATAGGAGAAACCCTTGCGAAATGTCACCGCCTCGATTCCGTCGCCCGGTCTGAGGCGAGGCAATTGCACGAGTTTGAGGCTGTCCGCCCAGTATATGCCGTGTTGAGGCGCCGGCACAGCGCGCACTCCATCCAACGCGACAGGTATTCTCGCGCTGTCGCGAATGATGTTGATCTCTCGGAACTCTACATAGTTGGTCAGCGGCTCGTAACCCTGGGAGAGCACGGAAAGCTCTTTGCAGCCTTCTTCCGTCAGCACTTTGTACAGCACGTAGTTGTCAGTGAAAGTCACGCCCAGGTCGTTGACCGTGTTCACGGTCGAGTCGCAGACAATTGCATAGGCCGCGCTGTCAAAATCTTTGGCCGTCCCGGCGTTCTTGATACGGTCGAATACCGTTGGTGGCGGATTATCACCTGGCGGCAAAGGCCGGTCCGTGTTCGTCTGCGCTGCCAATGTCACGGCGCTTATCACCACGGCGGCCGTAAGATACATTAGCTTCATTGGATTTTCCCCGGATAATATGTACACGTATATCGTTTGCGAGCCTGACGCTGATATCGTTCGCCCCGCGCGATCCGTCCCGGTGCTGTTGCTCTATGGAGGCTTGGTTACTACTAAAATCGGCTGGCCAATGAGCGGGCCCGCCGTGCGCTTACCTATCTGCCGCCCAATATAAGAAAGTCAGTTCGATAGCTCAACCGATTTGTTCTCTTTTCTGCCCGACCGGGATTGGATTTTTACAGCCGGAAGGAGAAAAGCCAGGTGAAACCTGCCGTGTCGTAATCCGACAACTGCCAGGTGAAATGAAGGGCGAAATTGAGCGGTTTTATAAAGGGCGTCAGGTTGGTGATTCCAAAGCCGACCTCCGTATAGGCCTTCGGGGCAGTCATCAACAGCGCCCGACCCAGGTCAACCTCTTGGTTTCGGAACTCGCACCAGAGCGCGCCACCCTGCAGGCAAAGCCCGAATGGGATTTTCTCCAACAGGCCGATTCCGGTGCTGCGAAACATGTAAGGCCCGAGATCCTGGTCGACGTAGACGGCGGCCATGCGGTTGCCCCCGAAGTTGTTCTCCTCGAACGTGTTGAAACCCCGCGGACAACTCATGTACGGCTCGGCGTAGTCGGCCACAAAAAACTTCTGCCGAGGCAGAATCCCGTCCGAGCCGCCGGCAAAGCCCGAAAGCGATGTTGTCCCCAGCCCCGTCAGCCGCGTGAGAATTCCCACCGAAAGGTAGTAGCGGCGAAAATCAAAATCCGTGTCGGCCAGGTCGGGTGAGGCGTATTCGACACCGGCTTCGGCCCGAACGTATTGGGGCGCATACCCGATGAGGTCGCGCCCTTTATCTTTGATCAGCTTGCGCGAATCGTACTCCAGGACTGCGGAAACCGACCGCAGATGGCCCTCATCGATGGGCGGGTTCTCGCGGACTTCAGCGTCGGGTCGGAAGAAGCTGTAATCCGTCTGCTTCGATTTCGAGGACTGGTCGAAATCATGGTAGGCCACCTTCAGTCGAGTGTAATTGATAGGTTTTATCGATAAGGATGCCTTGAAACCCTTCTCGCGGTAAAAATCCAGCGGGTTGACCTTCCAGAGAAGCGCATCCATGGTAGGGTTGTAACTCTTTTTCGTCAGCACCGTCGGGCATCGGGTAACCTCGTCTTTGATGGAAGCACCCACCCAGAGCTTTCGGCGTTCAGACAACCGATAGCTAAGGCCCAATTCATATTGCCAGCTTTCATCCTCGAAAGCATAGCCCGTCTTGAGCCGCAGCCGCGTATTGGGCAGCCAGCGGTTGGCATTCAGCCCGGCTCCGAGATATGGTCCCTCCACTCGGTTGAAATGGAAAAGATCGTAATTGCCTACCGTTACGAGAAAAACCGCCGCCAGCGCCCCACGAAGCAGTTGTTTGTGAAATGGCTTCGGCGCATTGCTTAGCGAGTCGAGTCGCCGGTAACCGTGCAGTTCGAGTTCTGTCAGCGGAATCGTCTGACGTGCGAACCACGCCGCACTGTCGGCATCGTCGGCCTCCTCGGCCACCTCGAATTCATATTCATCGAATGTGCCGTCGCGATGACCGACGTCGATCCGGTAGCTGTAAATCGAGGCAACGAACTCCATCCTTATCTTCGACGGCAGCCCGGGAAACCGGAGATTGATATCCGCCGTTAACCCGATCTGCGTCGGCATCCAGTATTTGCCCTGGATATGAGCCATCCGCTGGTAGTAGCGGGCCTGGCCCTCAAACGTGAACTTCACCCCCTTAGTGAATCCCACATCTACGTTGACAACATCGAACGTCGAATCGGCAATCTGGATCTCTCCGATGAAAAGCGGCTTGTATACATCTTTAGGCTCGACTTCAAGCACAAACACGGGACGATTGTCGATATAGAGCGTATCCAGCAGGTAATAATTGTAGTGGTCCATGGCGTCGCGCGCCGTCGGAGAAACGATGTCAACTCCGGCCAGGGTTACTCGGTCAAGATTGAAATTCAGCAACTCCCCAACCGCTAACAGCACGCTTTCTGCCGGAACGTTGGCTGTCTGGCGACGCGCGCTAATAATCTCCTTGTATTTGTCCGGCTGTTCCCAGTACGACGTCGACTGCGACTCGGCGATTACCCAGATGCTCTCCGAATCCGGCTTGTTGGCGTTCCTGATCACCACCTTGTTGTAGGCGTCGAAAGAATAATCGTTGATTTGGCTCAGGATATCTTTCTTGCGGGCGATAGCCTCCGCTATTATCTGCTGGGCGGCATCATACGCCCGTGTGAAAACCTTCTGCGCCCCCAGAAACACCGCTGACGGTTTCAGGCGGATGTCATAGACGAGAGACTCCGGACTGACCGTTATGGCCACTGTCTGCGAATAGTACCCCACATGGCTGATGTTCAATTCGTACTCCCCCGGAGCCAGCAGCAGACGGTAGCGGCCGTCGTTGTTGGCGGGCGTGGACAGGTTCATCCCGGCCACCTGCACCGTCACCAGCGGAATGACTTCGCCCGTGGTGTCATCATAGATAGTGCCTTCCACCGCCAGCGGTCTCGTTTCGGAAGCGGACGCTCCAACTGCGCCACACGCCACGGCAAGAATCAGCAACAGAAGAAGTGTAATGGATGCTTGTCTCATATGGTCCCTCGTGTGATAGTCTGAAGTCTATTTATACGCTGGCGAGCGGTGATTGTTTCCGGAGTATAATGCCTGGCCGCCCACATGGCAAGCCCTTTGAAAAACGATTGACTTTTTCAACCAATATGGACTATGTTGTCATAGGTGGGATCGCACCGGCGAACGTGAGCACACGTGGAGGGAGTTGTGAAGTCAGAGTAGAAACTGTCACACTATCGGCAGTCGGACTACTCGCCACACGACGCAGAAGAGGAGGTTCTTGTGAGCACACAATATTGGCTCGTCGTCACATCACCACAGAATTTCAGACATGCCAGAGATATCCTGAAGTTTAACAACCAGGGTCTTCCGAACCGAGTTAGAAAGCAGGTGCAGAAAATGCGCGTCGGGGATCGCATCATCTATTATATAATGAAATTGCAGAAGTTCGGGGCGACGGCAACCATTACTGGTCAATATTATCATGACACAAGTAAAATGTGGACAGACAAAGACGAACCCTGGCCCGCTAGGTGTCCCTCTGAAGCGAACATCGTTCTAAGCGACGACGAACTGCTCGACGCCAAGAAACTCGTCGTGGATCTGACGTTTATGGAGAGAAAGGACAAATGGGGTGTGTACTTGCAGGGAAGCCTGAGATTGATACCAGAAGATGACTTCCGGCTAATAGAATCTGAAATGAAGAAGATTGTTTCTGAGAGATCCGAAATGCAGCTTACAGCCAGTCTGGTGACAGGGCCAAGATTCACTGCCGAAGCAGAATACGAGAAAGCTGTACTGGCACTCCCCCTTGAAAGCAAGAGCATTCATGATAGGATCGGCGAAATGTTAGAGTCGATCGGCACGTGGATGGATTATAACACACAGACTAGACATAGGATCGCACCAGAACACGCCTATGAGCTGGATGTCGCCTGGCTCTCTGGCAGAAATCCGGAAGTTGCCATTGAGGTCCAAGTATCGGGCAATCTAACGGAGGCAAAGGATCGATTACATCAAGCTCGAAAGTTTAATTACCGCAAGACCATTATGATACTTAGAGCCCGAGATCTGGAACGCCTCAATCGCATCATGAAACATGAGCCAGAACTGAGAAGCTGGATGGAAGCCTGGTCTGTTGGAGCAGTCTACGAAATGTACACTGCTGGGGAGCGTTTCTTCAGCTACTATCGCCGGTTGAGAGAGGCAACATTTAGAGATAAGAAGGAATTGGAGTTGGTACAGTAAGATTGGCGGTCCGGCACCGTGATGCCTCCCTCCCCCCCTACCACACCGTCGGAAACCGCTGGACGCCGGATTTTTCCCCATGGATGCTCAGCGTGATGCCCCAGTCGCCGGTCTGGGGATGCTTCCGCACCTCCACCAGCCCGAAATTGCGCTCGGGAATGATTTTCAGCAACCGTCCCTTAAATGGAAAGAACTTCCGCAGTTCGATTTCGGAGGC
>JAOUEU010000177.1 GCA_029858555.1 Candidatus Zixiibacteriota bacterium | reverse complement strand
CAGCACCGGTGCTGCCCGTTTGTATGCGTCAGATTCTGCCGACCAAAGGCGCCGGCACAGGTCATGTTCCTTCGGCCCGGCTGATTTTATCCACCCTGGGAATGTGCCGCCCGCCTTCGAACTTCGTCTCGAGAAATTTCCTGATTATTTCTTCGAGCTGGTCGGCGGGAGTATACTTCTGAGACAGAGTCAGAACATTGGCGTCGTTGTGCAGGCGCGTAAGTTCCGCCATTTCGGGATTCAGGGCCAGGCCCGCGCGAACACCCCTGATTTTGTTGGCCACGATGTTCATGCCGTTGCCGGTCCAGCAGACGGTCATGCCGTAGTCCACGACACCGTCCCTGACCGCCTGGGCCACCTTTATGCCGAAATCAGGATAGTCGACCGGCTCCTCGGAGTACGTGCCGTAATCCACGACTTCATGGCCAAGCCTGCCGAGAATCGCCTTGACCTTTTCCTTGAAGCCAACCCCGCGATGATCACATCCGACAGCGATCTTCATTCAGGCCGGCACTCCTTTGTATTCGGGAACATAGGTCAGCCAGCCGTACTTGTCTTCGGTTTTGCCTTTGATGACACCGAAAAACGCCTCCTGGAGGCGCTTGGTGATCGGGCCGCACTTGCCGCTGCCGACCTTGATGCTGTCAATCGAGGAGATGGGTGTGATCTCGGCGGCCGAGCCGGTGAAGAAGACCTCGTCGGCCAGGTAAAGAGCTTCCCGCGGCACGTTCTGCTCGATTACCTTCAAGCCCATGTCCTCGGCCAGCTTAATCACCGAACTGCGCGTAATACCGGGGAGGATTGAAGCTGCAAAGGTGGGAGTGATCAAGGCCGACTTGCGCACCAGAAAGACATTCTCTCCGGAACCTTCTGAAACATGGCCGTGAACGTCGAGCGCGATGCCCTCTACGTATCCGTGGCTGAGAGCCTCGAGTTTTATGAGTTGGCCGTTCATGTAGTTGGCCCCGGCCTTGGCCATGGCCGGCATCGTGTTCGGAGCAATGCGGTTCCACGAGGAGAAGCAGACCGAGACCCCGTTTTCCAGGGCTTCTTCACCGAGATACTTGCCCCACGGCCAGACAGCGATGGCGACGTCGATAGGACACGGCCTGGGGTCAACACCGAGCGAATTATAACCGCGGTACACGATCGGCCGGACATAGCACTCCTGAAGGCCGTTGGCCCCTATCAGGCTCAGGATGGCCTCATTGATCTGTTCGGGCGTGTACGGAATCTCCATACGATATATCTTGGCGGAGTTGAACAGGCGTTCGGTATGGTCCTCCAGCCGGAAACAGGCCGGGCCCTTCGGCGTTTTATAGACCCGCATTCCCTCGAAGACCGATGAGCCATAATGCACCACGTGCGACAGGACGTGTATCTTAGCGTCGCCCCACTTGACCAGTTTGCCGTTCATCCAGATATATTCAGTTGGCGTGAAAGCCATAAGCCAATACCTCCTTATCAGTTAAGAGCCCTTATGATCCTTCTGGCCCAAAATACAATATCGGGGAAGAAAATTCAATCAAAATCGTCAAAAAAGAGGGCGGTCCGGATTATCTTGTTTGCAGAAGCGAGATCATGCAAAACATGGCAAATGCAGTCCTCATTTGCCGCCAGCCGTTGCCGCAACGCCGGCACGGTGACCGGCTTGAACCTCATGGCCAGGCGTGATTCCCTGGTTCATGCCCCCGGGCACCGGAATTTTCCTTGACCAAAAATAAATACGAGAGTACATTATAGATACAGATAACCGAGATACTATCGTTGCTTAGGCTCCCATCGTGCCTGATTTTTAGAAATAAATCATTCCGCTCGACGAAACACCGCCGTCTTCTTTTCTCATGGCGGAGAAAGGGGATTTACGTGAAAAGAGTAACATGCTTCACCGTTGTAATTGCTTTCGTGCTCGCTGCTGCGGTCCCTGCCTCGGTGCAGGTATGTGGGGATGTCAATGGCGACGAAAAAGTAAACATCTCGGACATGGTCTATCTGTTCAACTACATGACGCAGTTGGGCCCTTCTCCCATCTATCAAAATATGGCCGACTGTGACGACCACTTCGGCATCACCATTGGAGACGTTTACCGCCTTCACAGCTACTTCTTTGCCACACCTTTCGGCGATCCGCCGGACTGTAGCCCGTCAAAAAGCTACAGCTATACGCCGGCGCCCGACGATACGGTTTTCATACCCCGAATGTACGGCATCCCTGAATCACTCGATTCTGCGTTTGTTCCGATCATGACTTCTTTTGAGACCAGCACGGTCGGCTTCTACGTGCCCGTCAGCATGCCCTTTGGTTACGATGAGGCATTCCAACTTCATCACTTGTACGTACATGATTTCGGTTATACGAATCCCCTCTTCCTCGTGGGGAGCTTGGCGGCTGAGGATACTGCTGTTTTTGCAGGTTCTGCTCTCAACGGAGAGTTCTCAGGAACGAGGAATATTCTCATGGGAGCCGTGTACACCAGAGAGGAGCCCGGCCCGGCCGATATCGTCATGGAACCGGCCGACCATCTGTCAAACTGGCAATTCGCAATTCTCAAGGACGACGGGGATCTGTATACTCCGGTGATCGAATATTTCGATGTGACGACTTCTTTCCTGCAGGCCTCCGCATACGACCTGACCTTCACCGCCCTGGCAGGAGACATACCCCCCGATCTCTACTGGGATGTCGACTTGACGTCATCCGGCGACCCGGTCAACTGGCAGGCCGAGGTCTCCGATGAATGGATTGTACTTGATTTCACGAGCGGGACGACGCCATCGACCATCAGAGTAACGGTGGCTCCAGGTGAAGACCTTCCCGCCGGCCTCCACTACGGGACAATAACTATCAGCGACACCGACAACCCGTATAATTTTCCGCTGGAACTCAACGTAGAATTGACATTACAGCGGACATTCCCTTCAATGGATGCCAACTGCGACGGCAAGTTCAATATAACCGATGTCGCTTATATTCTGACTTACATGTTCGGAATTCCCCCGGGACCGCCGCCATGCGACCCGTGTACCGGGCAGTTTCCGAAACAGCAGTAAGTAACGTGCTCAAACCCTCCCAAGAAAAAAAGGCGGAGCCCGGCTCCGCCTTTTTTGTAGCTTCTGATATAAACTATCAGCCGACTTTTTCGAGCGACTTCAACAGGTCGCGTGCGATAACCAGTCTTTGAATTTCCGACGTGCCTTCGCCGATCTCGCACAGCTTGACATCCCGCCAGATTCTTTCGACCGGATAAACTCCCGTATTGTAGCCGATGCTGCCCAGCACGGTGATGGCCTTGGCGGCCGTCCTGGTGCCGACTTCCGAGGCATACAGCTTGCACATGGCCGACTGCCGGCTGAAAGGCACGCCGGCGTCTTTCATGGCTGAAGCCTCGTAGATCATCAGTCGGGCCGCCTCGATCTCGGTCGCCATATCAGCCAGAGTGTGCCCGATGGCCTGGAAATGGGCAATGGGTTTTCCGAACTGGACCCGTTTCGCCGCATAACGCAGAGCACAGTCGAAAGCGCCCTGGGCCAGGCCGAGAGCCATAGCACCGATGGAGATGCGACCGCCGTCGAGCGTTATCAGCATCTGCTTGAAACCTTCACCGACCTTACCGAGCAGATTGGCCTGGGGCACCTTCATGTCATCAAAGTGCAGAAAGGCCGTGTCGGACCCGCGTAGCCCCAGCTTGTTTTCCTTTTTCCCGACCGAGTATCCTTCCCAGTCCCTCTCGAAGATAAACGAAGTGATATGTTTATCCTGTGGGTCATCCGACGTCCGCGCCACGGCTATGGTCGCGAAAGCTCTGGTCGCTGAAGTGATCCAGCACTTGCTGCCGTTGACGACCCAGTAGTCGCCTTCCCGGTGGGCGTGGGTTTTGGTGCCGCCGGCATCGGAACCGGCATCCGGCTCACTTAAACCGAAGGCAATCAACTCGCCCCGGGCCGCCCGCGGCAGGTACTTCTGACGCTGCTCTTCGGTGCCGAAATACAGAATGGGAAATGTCCCCAGCGAGTTGTGCGCCGCCAGCATGATACCGGTGGAACCGCAAACCCGCGAGATCTCTTCGACGGCTATGGAATAAGTGACCGTGTCGGTCGGTTTGCCCCCGTACTTTTCCGGAATCAACATGCTCAACAGACCCATCTCGGTCAGCGGCTGCATATGTTCGTCAGGAAAACGCTGCTCGAGATCAAGGGCCGCCGCCGCCGGCTCTATCTTCTCGAGGGCAAAGGCTCTGACTTTCTCCCGGAACTCCAAGTGTTTTTTTTCAAGCAAACCTTACTCCTTCAGCAAATCCTTCGATATGACCATCCGCTGCGCCTCGGACGTACCCTCGTACAGTTCCGTGACACGAGCATCACGGAAATACCGCTCCACGGCATACTCCTTGATATAGCCGTAACCGCCGTGAATCTGTACCGCTTCGTTGCAGACGTAGTTGGCCATGGTTGAACAGAAAAGTTTCGACATCGAAGACTCCCGATGGCACGGCTTGCCTTCATCCTTCAATTGAGCGGCGCGGTAGGCCAGCAGCCGCCCGGCGTCGATGCGCGTCGCCATCTCGGCCAGCTTGAACTGAATGGCCTGGAAATTGGCTATGGGTTGTCCAAACTGAACCCGCTCCTTGGAATACTTCAGGGCTTCTTTCAAAGCGGCCTGGGCGATGCCGATGGCCTGGAACGAAACGCCAATACGCCCCGAGTTCAGAATCGTCACGCACATGCGGAATCCCTGGCCCAGTTCCCCCACCAGGTTCTCTTTGGGAACCTTGACGTCGGCGAGGTTGACTTCACGGGTGTCGGAGGCCTTGATACCGCACTTCTTTTCCGGCTGGCCGAGAGTCAAACCTTCGCTGTCGCAGTCGACGACAAAGCAGCTAATGCCCTTATGTCCCTTGTCCGGGTCGGTCTTGGCGAAGACAATAAACACCCCGGCAAAATTGGCGTTGGTTACAAACGACTTGGTGCCGTTCAGAAGGAAGTGGTCGCCCTTGTCAACGGCGGTCGTCGCGATAGAGGCCACGTCGGTGCCGGCATTCGGTTCAGTGATGCAGTAAGCCCCGATTTTCTTACCGGCGGCCATGTCCGGCAGGTATTTCTTCTTCAACTCCTCGGACCCGAACAGTTTCAGAATCTCGCACGTCAACGAGCAGTGCACCGAGAGCATGATACCGAAGCCGGCGCAGGCCGCGCACATCTCCTCGATAACGCCCATGAAGGTCGTGGCGCGGAAGCCCATGCCGCCGTACTCCTCGGGAACGGTAAAGCCGAGATAGCCCAGCTCGGCAACTTCGTCGATGAGTTCCTGCGGGGTAATTCCCTCCTCATCGAATTCCATGGCTCGCGGATACAATCGTTTCTCCGCGAAATCGCGCGCCATATCCTTGAACTCTTGATCCTCTTCGGACAGGAACAGATCCATACCGCTTCTCCTTAAGTATTATAAACGTAAAATCCGCGTCCTGTTTTACGCCCGAGGTACCCCGCCTGCACCATCTTTTTGAGCAGCGGACAGGGACGATACCTGGGATCCCCCAGACCGTCATGCAGTACTTCCATGATCGCCAGGCACACATCCAGACCGATAAAATCGGCCAATGTCAGAGGACCCATGGGATGGGCCATGCCGAGCCTCATGACCTCGTCGACGGCCTCGACGCTGCCCACACCCTCCCAGTGGGCGTAGATGGCCTCGTTGATCATCGGCATCAGAATTCGGTTGGCGATAAAACCGGGATAGTCGCCGGCTTCGACGGGCGTCTTACCGAGTTTTTTGGCCAGTTCGGTTATCAGCACACAAACCTCGTCGGAGGTCTGGAATCCCCTGATTACCTCCACCAGGCGTGACATCGGGACGGGGTTCATAAAGTGCATGCCGATGAACTTGTCCGGACGATTGGTCGAGGCCGCCAGTTTCGTGATGGGCAGCGATGAGGTGTTGGAACCGATTACGATTTCCGGAGGGCAGACGTCGTTGAGGTTCTTGTACAAGTCCACCTTGACGCCGAGTTCCTCGGTCACGGCTTCGATGACAAGCTGCGAATCTTTTGCAACCTTCAGATCGGTGCCGGCCATGATCCGCGCCAGGGCGGCCTCCTGCTCAGCCTGTGTAATTATCTCCTTCTTCACCAGACGCTCGAGGCCCTTGGTAAGTTTCGCCATGCCCCAGTCGACGAATTCCTGTTTGATGTCGACCAGATTGACTTCGTAGCCCGTCGTGGCAAATACCTGAGCGATGCCGTTACCCATGGTCCCGGCACCAATAACTGTCACCTTCTTAATATCATCGAGGTTCATATCTGACTACTCCCGGACTTCGAGTGCTTATACAATTTCGATAGCAGTCGCAACGGCGTTGCCGCCGCCGAGACAAAGCGTGGCCAGACCGGTCTTGAGGCCCCGGTCCTTCAGCGCGTAGATCAACGTTGTCAAAACGCGAGCGCCGGAGGCGCCGATGGGGTGACCCAAAGCCACGGCTCCACCGTTGACATTGACCTTGTTCCAATCCCATTTGAGGCCTTTGCCGTCGGCCAGGCACTGTGCGGAGAAGGCCTCGTTAGCCTCTATCAAATCCCAGTGACCGATATCGACTTTCATCTTTTCCATGAGCTTCCGGACGGCGAAAATCGGTGACCAGAACAGCTCTTTCGGCGGTGTCCCGGCCACGGCGTACTCCACCACTTTCGCCAGCGGCTTGAGGCCCTTATCTTTGAGGTATTTCTCAGAAACGACCACCAGGGCCGAGGCACCATCGTTGAGGCCGGGGGCATTACCGGCCGTAACCGTGCCATCCTTGACAAAAGCCGGCCGCAACCTGGCCAGTTTCTCTATGGAGATGTCCGGGCGCGGGCCTTCGTCCTTTTTGAAAAGGACCGGATCCCCTTTTCTCTGGGGAATCTCGACCGGGAAAATCTCG
>JAOUEU010000176.1 GCA_029858555.1 Candidatus Zixiibacteriota bacterium | reverse complement strand
GTATTTTTCACACGCCCCTCCGCGATGACCGCGTTTGCCGGTGGCCAGGTCGAATTCAATGTTACCGTAGCCCACGACGGTTCGTTTCACGTCTTCAAAGAGGGACTCCGGCAGGGGCGCCCGACCGAGATTCGTATGAACCACTATCCCGGTCGCATTGATCACGCGCGCTATCTCCGTGAGTTTGACGTCGGCGACGGCTTGCCGGACATCCGAGCGCAGAGATGCCAGGGTGATTTCTCGCGCCTTTTGCCTAAAGGCCGCCTTGTTATCGGCGATGACAGCCTTGATCAGTTCCGAAGCGACGGGTCGCGGGATGGAACCCACGGCATCGGAGAGTTGCTCGTCCTGAAGCAGCTCCTCTACGGCGGGGAAATCCCGCAGCTGTCTGATTACTTCGTCGGCCATAACGATGGGTTGTAAACTATCTCGGCGAGAACCCTGCCGACATTGGCAAGAGCTTCCGCCGAACACTTGTCGGGCGTGTCAAACTCTGTATGCCAGTATATATAATCAAAATCTATGATATTGACAGCCGGCACACCCGCGGCGCACAGAGACAGGTGGTCGTCCAACACCGAATCTCTTATCGAGTCGATGAAGGTCTCCACGCCCAGCCGGGCGGCGGTGCTCCAGACCATATCATTCAGATCCTTGTGGAACCGCTCGGAAAACCCTTCCCGGTAGATCCACTGGTCCCTGTCGCCGATCATGTCGATAACGACACCGAAGCGATACTTGTCGCGGATGCCGCTGCGCGCGAACTGGCGGGAACCGAGCAGGTAATTGGCGTTATCGCCCGGTTTGCCCCAATCCTCGCCATCGGATAAAACGAGATCGATGTGACATGGGGCGGCTTGTTCCGCAAGCATATTGGCCAGCTCCATCAGCACCGCCACTGCCGATGCCCCGTCATTGGCACCGTCGATAGGCGTTTCTCTCAGCGACGAATCAGAAGCGTATTCCGCCCGGGGACGGCTGTCATAGTGGGCCATCAGCACAAGCCGCTGGGCGTCCTTGCTGGCGCTTTCGAATTTCGCAATGACATTGACGAGGCGCAGTTCCGTAGCCGAATAAGGATCAAAATAGGCAAAGGCCTGGGAATCTATGGCCAAACCCAGGCCGGCAAAATGTCGATAGAAATAGTCACGACACCTGGCCGAGGCCGTGCTCCCCGGCACGCGAGGCCCAAAAGCCACCTGCTCTTCGAGATACCGGAAGGAACGGTCAGCGTTGAAGGGCGGCGGTTGGACGCGCCGGTCCCCGCAGGCCGCGAAACCGGCCAGAAACACCGCGATGACGCCAGTGAGAGCATACGCTTTCATCATCGGCGTAATTACACGGAAACCCCCGAGCATGTCAACGGAAATATCTTAGAATCTGATTTCCGCCCAGATGCGGAGTTCACGAATGTGGCTTTTCTGCTTGCGCTTGTTGTCGCTGGAATCCTGCCAGCGACCGGAGAGACCGCCTTTGATCTGCTGGCTGAAGACATACGACACCACCGGCATAATCGAAATGTCCGATTTATCCACCGAGGACGCAAAGGGTCCGCCGCGGTTGGAGACCTCCGTTTTCGTGCCATTCTTCTTCACGTTTATCTCGACACTCATGACCGAGCGGAACTTCAACTTTCCGAATAAAGGAATAGATATCCCCCCGGGTGCCGAGAAAGAGTACTTCGTGGAAAGGCCGACGGATGTCTTGGTGCTGTTTTTTTCGGAGTCAATGTCGCCGGTAGTGGGGTTGTACTTCTCATCGGTCTCTTTGCTGAGAGTATACGACCCGGTAAGAGAAAGGGCGCGGAACAGCTTGAAGTTGACGGACAGGAGGGGGTTGTAGGAAACAGTAGTGGTCTTGTTCGTAAGAAAGGCATCGTCAAGATTGAAGGTTTCTTTGATTCTTCGACTGTAACCCGTCCGCGGTGCGAAGACATCAATGAACTTATTCAACAAGCCCTTAATTAAAGGAAGAGTCTTGAATCTTTGAATCCGAAGAGTCAGTTCCGGCCAGGAGGTGGATGTGCTTTTGAAGCGCTTGCCCTGGGTCACCAGGTCTTTTTTCACAGACTGGCGGAAGGTGACGTCGGTCGTCAGTCCACCCAGCAACTGAAAGCCCGAGGACAGGTCCCACGAATAACCTTCATTGGAGGCGGGAGAGCGGCTGTCGCCGGCGACAGCGACGTTAGCTTCACGAGTCAAGCCGAAGCGGTACTTCCAATCCGGCCGGCTCAGAACTCCCGGCAGGCTGCTGTTATAGGAGTTACTGTATTTGTACGACACGGGTTTAATCCACCCGGTCAGGAAGCGCAAGGCGGCCAGCGGCGGATCATAAAAAGATTTGCCACCCTTATCTTCGCCGCTAATCTTGGCGTCCTCGGGGATATTGAAACGTTTCCGGGTTTCTTTCTTGCTGGCCCGTTGGCCGAGGAGTTTAATGTGGTCAAAGGACCCGTCGATTCCCCAGGAGTTGGCCAGGTTGGCTTGGCGCGTTTTGTTGGAGTGATTATAGTCGTCGCGATAGGTGGCCCTATAATTGAGGGACGTTGACAGAAATCCGACCAGTCTGGGCGTATAGTTGGCCGTGAAATTCTGGCTGTAGTTGGTCTCGATTCCGAGCTTAAAATCTCTGAGCGACAAGTTCACCAGCTCGGGATCGCTGAGATCACGGCGGGTGGTGTACCGATAGGTAGCGGTCAGATTCTCGAAAACCTTGTAGGTCAGGTCCATGGTTCCGTCGAATCCGCGGGACAAAGCCGAGCGCCGATTCGAGTTGATGTCATCGGTGATGGTCAGGTTGCGGCTGTAATTGGCGTTCGTCCGCCAAACCGAAGGATACAGTGAAAGCCTCGTTCCGGCTATTTTCTTCAGCAGGGGAATCGGTTTGGTAAAGAAGAAGACGGGAATCGTCGGTACTTTAGTGAGACCGAAATCGAATGAGCTTGAGACGCTGTAGTTCTCACCGAAACTGTAAGGCACATTGACCGATCTCTGGAGCGTTCTCCTGTAGGAGAAAGAGGAGGTAAAGCGATTCAACAGGATATTGAACAGCGGGTTTTTGCCTTTCTTCCGGAAGGACTCCGAGACACTGAGCGCCCTTGATTCGTTGACCGTCTGTTCTTCCTTCCGCCTATCCTCGGGAAGGACAATATCGGAACTGGTTCGCAGCAGGGGCGTCATGGTTGACTTGGAATACGTAACCGAGACGGGAATGCGCGCTCCCCAGGAGCGCGGCAGGAATTTATCGAAGGTGAGAGTGGTATTGAGATTGTAGCTGGTCTGGGTTTTGCCGCTGCCGAGGTTGTTGGCCGAGCCACCCCGGGTGGCCGCCGAAATGCCCCTGAAATATGGGTCCTGGGACTGCAGGGCGAAACTGAAATTGATCAGATCAGCCATGTTGCCGGTGACCGAGATACGTCCGGCCGTGCCAACATCGCGTCTGACGTCGGTGACGCGTAATTCATCCAGCCAGACCTCACCATCAAGAATCTCGGTGCTGTCAGTGTTGACCAGACCGACGGCGAAATAGCGCACCTCGTTGATGTTGGGACGACCGCGGACACGATAGGTGCCCCGCGAGACATCGAGCACCTGGCCCTCTTCAAGGGCCCGGAGGCCGTCATCTTTCAGGCCCGTTATTTCATTGAAGTCAATGTTAATCCAGTTGCGCTTATCCCAGCCGGGGTGTAGAACGTTTTGTTGCTCGTAAAAGTTTTCGGCATCGCTGCCCAAGCGGAAGAACATCTTAATCTTGCCGACATCTATCGGTGTTATATCGCTGTGCACGTACATCTCGATTCGCCGGTATCCCGAGTAGCGATCGACTGTTAGAAGATCCTTGGTGGCCAGGCAGGTGTCCCCGCGGTGCAGGTTGGTATACTCAAGGAGCAGCCCCCGCCGTGGCTCGGTAACATTTGTAGAAGGGTCTTTGTACGGCTCGGCGGGCGTAGACGCAAAGGCCGGCGTCTCGTCCTCACCGATCGAGGCTACCACCAAGGAACTGGCGCTGTCGGGGTCCTGCGTCGAGAGCGGCGCGAACAAGACCGAATCCTGCCAGTTGGACTGTACGAAGTACCAGGCAGCGACTTCGATAGTATCATACGTGGCCTGGCCGGGGCTTGACTCCCACCACACCCGTACATGCTTGATGGCCGACCAGTCGGCTTCGAGTTCGGGACTCGAAGTCACCAGGGCATCCAGGTAAGAAGAATCCCGCACGGGAATGCGGTAAGTTACCCAGGGGCCCTTTTCGTTGCCGACTACTCTCAGGGAGTCAAAATAAAACCGGCTGCTTGGGTCCGAGAAGTCTATCACATACGAGAAGTAGGCGTCGTTTCTCTCGAACCCGCTAATGGACAGCGCCTCCTGATCGGGCATCCCAAAGGCCGAAACATCCACCCGGTTGCCTTCGGTACCATTCAACCATTCGTAGTAAAGCGAGTCGTTGGTTTCCCATTCCTTGTTGCTTTCCATTTCGGCACAACGGCCGTCTGACAGCGGGCATTTGCCGTCGCCGAGGAAGTACCAGTTGTCTCCGTTGGGGTCGGGATTGTTAACCGGGTCATAGAACGGCTCTTCTTCGTCTCTGCGGCCGTCAAAGCCGATATCCTCGGCCTCGTCGACGGCCTCGTCCTCGGGGGGCCGGTCTTCCGAATCCGCCAGGCCGTTGCCGTTCAAGTCTTCACTGACAACGCCAAAGTCAAAGTGTAGCTTACCGGCAAAGCCGGCGTTTTTTCGCGCCCGGATTTCGAACAGCTGTGCCCGCTTGGCATCGACGCGGGCATTGAAGAAGCGCGTTATGCCGTTCCAGGTGGGCCGCACATTATCAGTAATCTGGTCGATCACGACGGTGGTGTCGTCGCCCTGTATTTCCTGCCGGTAGGTAGTGTCCTTGACGTTAGGTCTGAAAATCATGCGCATGGTCCGCAGGCTCCCCTCCCCCTGGGCTGACTGTCTATCGTATACATCTTTGACATAGACCGGATCCCGGGGCGTATGCCAGAGCATGCGGCCGCGTGATGAATCGGCTGTGAGCTGAAGCGGCTTGGAGGCCTTTTGCCAGAGGGTTCGCGATGTGCCCAGCGAGAGATCTTCGATAGCCGATTCAAAATCATCCACGAAAGCGATATCATCGACATTGGGATTGGGGCGTGACTGCGCGATCTCACCCGAAATCGACAGGTTTGATTGCACTTCCGTCTCCACCAGCGGCAGGGCATCGACCATCTTGGTCAGTATCGACGGTCTAAATTTCATATCGGCGTCAAAGTCCAGGACCATCATCTTGGCTGTTTCCTGACCCACACGGGGTTTTCTTTCCTGAGCCTTATCCGACTTGTAGAGGACTGTCGAGCCGAACTTAAAATCCTCGCTCCATTCGTATTCACCGCGCACACCAAAGAGGGTTTTTTTCTGAACGGCAAAGAACGGAGCGTATTCATAATCTACGGTGATGTCGGCGTTGGGGTCGAGCGGCTCCAGCAGAGTGATGCGTCCGAAATCGTATTGAATGTTGTAGTCCTGACCCTTTTTCAGCAGTCGGCCGTTTACCATAACCTGCTCCGACCCCTCAATGATATTGGCCTTGTTGAGACTGATGATGGAACTTCGGGCCTTGCTGTAAATCATTATATAGTACTGGCTGTTATCGGTCTTCTGTGTATTCGAGGTATAGTTGTAGATGGATTCCACCGGGTCCGCAAGCGCCGTGGTGGTATCGCCGTTAGCATCCACGTAGGCAGAGTCGCCCGTAAAGGGATAGCGGCTCGGGAATATCACCAGACCCCAGTCCTTCCGGAAGACTTCGTCCCGGCCATCCACTTTGCCGTCCGGCAGTTTTTCGTCAATGGCTCCATTGCGATACTGGTCCAGCCCGAGAATTTCAATATACTTCTGGGATTTGCCGCCTGCTTCCTGGTAGTCCTTGTTGTAGGCGGCGTTCTCGGTGCCGTTGCGACCCTTGAACACCGCGATATCCATATCTTCAATGTCGACCCCCTGGGGAACCACGTAGCAGTTGCGCCACATGAGTTGCCAGGTCTGCTGAGTGGGTCGGGCATTCGCAGCACTCCGATAGAGCAGCTTGAGATTCAACGTATCCTTGGAGATATCGCCAAAGATCTTTTTCTCGCCATCCCGGTAGAACTCCATATAGTAGCCCAGGTCCTTGCCGGGGCTGCGCGAAGAGTTGAAGTGAACATAGTGCCGATTACGTTCGCGATCCTGCTCAAAAGTGTAGGATTCATTAAGCTCCAGTCGGGTCACTTTCACCAGTTTGACGGCCTCGGCCGAAAACAGCGTAGTGTCGGAAGGATCCACCCACAGGTTGGCATAAGGCGACTCCAGTTGATCCTTGCGAGTTTCCAACTCGTAAATGATGAGGGTCGTTATGGAGTCGGTGGGCCGGAGGGCATCGCGCGGCAGACCGAGATCGAATACACGTACCTCGGCATAGTCATAGTCACGCCGCCATTCCGCCTTGTCCTCACCGCCGGGCGTGAAGGAAGCTTTCTCTGTAGATCCCTTTTCCTGAGAAGCAATGGCCGTCACGGTCAGACCGCCCAACTGAGCCGCCGCCTTGATGCCGAACAATCCCCGGATACGCGACGAGTAACCGACAAACCGCGTGTTGGGAAGACTCAGGGTGGTATTGCCGGCCTCGATTGTTTTCAGGATGTCGTCGTCATCCCCCTTGTAGCGAATCTGGATACGATTGGCCAGAGGGATATCGGTCTGGTTGTCCTGGGAGACCTTGACACTGATCTTGCTGCCGATCGTCCCGGTTATGTCAAAGCGGGACACCTGCTCCATATTCAGCGAGGGAAACTTGTTCTGGCGGTAGATATCGTTGTCGGCGGCATCGGTCCACTGGGAACGCCCGGAAAAAGTAATGCGGCGGAACCCGGTGACTCTTAACCCGG
>JAOUEU010000175.1 GCA_029858555.1 Candidatus Zixiibacteriota bacterium | reverse complement strand
GCAGTCAATAAAGACATCGAGCGTGTGCCCGGCCGTCTCATCCTTGCCCGCCAGCGCCATCTCGATAATCTTGCCCGGCTTGTCGCCGGCCTTTTCATACCAATCGGCCGCCTTGCCCGCCTGCGTATCGACCAGGAAATCATAAATCGATACCAGCCCCCGCAAACTCACCACGTCCTCGACTTCGACATGTCCCTTTTCGCTGTACAAATACTGCCACAGCTCGGTCTCGAGCTGGTTGCCGGGCGCAAAATCGGCATGCCCGCCCTCCGAAGCGTAATGCCGCCCCTTGTCGCCATTATAGTAAACCAGGGCCTGTCCCAGGCCGGTGCCCGCCGCCAGAAGACCAAGATTTCCATTGGCTTTCCGCGAACCTTTGTTGATCGTGAAAAACTTGTCCTGCGGCAGTTCAAAAATCCCCTGGGCTGTCGCCACCAGGTCGTTGACGAGACGGATGCTGTCGAACGAAAACTTCTCGGCTATCGCCTCACCGCTGATCTTCCACGGAATATTGGTGGCCGTCACCTCGTTGTCGATTACCGGCCCGGCCACACCCAGGCAACCGCCTTTAAGGTGCAGCTTATGATTTTTGAGGTAATGTTTGAGAATTCCGTCCAAATCCGAGAAATCGGCGTTGACGTAGCTTGCCCGGCTGAAAAGCTGCAGTTCCCCTTTTGCTCTCCTGGCGATGGCCAGGTCGACGGTCGTAGCGGTTATATATC
Organism: Candidatus Zixiibacteriota bacterium; assembly: GCA_029858555.1. Classification (GTDB taxonomy): domain Bacteria; phylum Zixibacteria; class MSB-5A5; order GN15; family FEB-12; genus DAOUUR01. The sequence goes on along the minus strand of JAOUEU010000175.1, from coordinate 6,214 downwards.
CGGCAAGCATTCTTTGAGGTTGTTTCCTCCTTTTCGCGTTCTACTCAAAGCTTATACCCCGGTTCACCCCAAAACAACAAGTTTTTGGCCGGCCGCGGCCCTCAGACCGGCTTTCTGCCTATAATCACGTAGTTGCTGCCCGCCACGCAGGAGAAAAACTCGCCGTTCTCGGTCTGCTTGATATATACCGGCCGAAACTTTTCCGAGAGCTTCTCACACCGAGCGTACTCTTCCGGATCGCCGCCGGCCGCCAAAAACTCTTCTTTTTCTGTGGCCATCCATGTTTTGTACGTCTCCTCGTCCAGCCAGAACCTTTTTTGTTTTTCCAGCCGGCGCTGCATCAACTCGTCTTCATACGGCGGCTCGACACAAAAGACGTTGTCGTTCAGCCGGGCGTCGATTCCCACCAGGCCCTGCTTTTTCATCATGTGCGGGATCTTGGGGGCGATATTGAGATCGCCGCGCCCCAGTTTGCGGCGTCCCTCGGCGCACAGAAACGCCTTCTTTCGTACCAGCAACTCCTCCTCCAGGCTCATCTCGGGCATTGACCAAAAGCCTTTGACCAGCACCGACGACAGGTTGTCCGGTTCCTTGCACATGATTAACCCGCCCGGCCTGGTAATCCGTATCATTTCCCGCAGCGCCTGCGAGGGTTCCTCGAGATGCAAAAACAGTGTCTGGCACATCACCCAGTCGGCGAAATCGTCCGGCAATGGTATGCGGTAAGCATCGCCGACGATGAAGTCAGCCTCACCCCCGACAGCCCAATCGCGGGCGGCTTCGGCGGCATCGCGAAGAAGTTTCGGCTCCCGGTCAACGCCGACATATCGCCCGCCCTCGCCAAAATACCGCCAGTACGTGTATCCCAGGTACCCCAGCCCGCAACCGACATCCACCGCCGTCAGCCCGGGCCTGATGCCCATCCATACGGCCAGCTTGTCGAGCGTATCTTCCCGCCACATCGACTTGCGCTGGTAGATAAGCATCTCCCGCCAGCAGCCTTTTGACCAGTCAATCTTATCTTTCTTGGAATTCATCTGATGGCTCCCTCCATAAGCCCTTACCGAATGCAATCGCCCGAACCGCCGGGGTCCCGGCGAGGCTTCACCTAAAGCGCGTGCACACTTTCCGTCAGCGCCTTACGGTCGGGCGAGCGAAAAAAAGCCGTCCCCATCACCAGGATATCCGCCCCGGCCTCAACACAGCGGGCGGCGTTGCTACCATCCACCCCGCCATCGACCTGAATCACGGTTGACAGCCCGTTGGTGTCAATATGATGACGCGCCGCTTCTATCTTCGGAATTACATCCTCGATGAATTTCTGCCCTCCGAACCCCGGGAAAACGGACATCAGAAGCAACAGGTCGAAATGCCGTAAAAACGGCAGCACGTTCTCGACGGGCATGTCCGGGTTGATCGATATCCCGGCCTGGACACCCAGGTCTCTCAGTGCCGCCGCGTATGGTTCCGGATCGGGGTGCACCTCGAGATGGAATGTTATCAGGTCCGCCCCGGACTTGACAAAAGCTTCGAAATACTTCTCCGGCTCGCTCAGCATGAGATGCGCATCCAGAAAAGTGTCGGTGATGCGGTTGATGGTCCTCACGATTCCCGGACCGTAGGAGATGTTCGGAACGAAGTGACCGTCCATTATGTCGAGATGGAACATGTCGACACCGAGGCGGTCGGCGTCTTTGATCTCTTCTTCCAAGCGGGCGAAATCGGCCGCCAGTACCGAAGGCGCTATTTTTGACATATCTCGAATTTAAGGACAAGCCCGCAGCCTGGCAACCCAATTGTTAAGACCGACCCTGCCCCCGCTGATTCTCCAGCACAATGCGCGCGTTGCGCTGCAGGTTCTCCAGGCCCGGGCGCGTCAGCGCCGTCCCCGCCGTAAACTTCAGAAACTCTTCCCTTGTTTCGATCTTCAATACCTCCTCGCAACTGAGAAATTCCCCAACGCCTTTCCGGTACTCGAACTCCCTGTGCCCGGTAACCTGAGCCCGCCCGTTGTGCGGGCAGACATCCTGGCAGATATCACATCCGAACACCAGGCTGTCCATCGGCCGGGCCAACCCTTCGGGAATATCAGCCGGCCGTTCGATTGTCAAATACGAAATACACTTTCTTGAGTCGATTTGCCGGTCAGCCACGATAGCCCCGGTCGGGCAAGCTTCGATACATCGGCGGCACGTGCCGCACTCACCGTGATTGACAACGGCCGGGTCGTCCGGCTCCAGTTCGACACTCGTGAGGATTTCCGCGAGAAATATCCACGAACCGAACCGCCGGTTTATTAGCATCCCGTTTTTCCCGATGTACCCCAAGCCCGCGCGCTCGGCGTATTCACGCTCCAGCAAGGCGCCGTAATCGACGTACCAATAGAAATCATGCCGGTCGCTGGGCGATGTCGCTTCGCTGAGCTTATAGACAAGATTCTTTATCTTCACCCCTGCCACTTTGTGGTAATCTTTCCCCCTGGCGTACTTCGAAACCCGGCCGCAGCCCGCCGGTATCTCGCCGCCATCGGGCTGATAGTAGTTCAGTCCCAACATGATGATAGAGCGGGTCGTCGCCAGCAGCCGCCTGGGGTCGAGCCGCTTGTCCCTCGTCCGAACCAGCCAGGCCATGTCACCGTGGTACCCGTTTTCCAACCAGCGATCAAAGCGGTCCGCCGCCCCCGTGATAATATCGGGCGTGGTTATCCCGCAGAGGTCAAACCCGACCGACGTGGCCAGCCTCTTGACGATCTCTGAATTCAGCAAATCCTCCGGTTTCCTGTCTCTTTGGCGCAAGATAACTACTTGCGGCCGGCTGCCGAAAGCTGAAAATGTCCCCCACCGGCGCCATTTCTGTCCGCTCACTAAGCACAGATATTACGTTACATTACAGCAGAGTTTTCCCCTGTCTCGGGGGTAAACAGCCGGAAGAACCGCGCTTTTGAGCCAAATCCATTTGACAAACTTATTAGTGACCATTAAATTAACACACGCTTAATCAGCTTGCTTTGTCATTGTAAAATGGCTTTTTTTATGATATGTATTGTGAAAGATTTCCCAATGTACGATAAAACAAGATATTTCCAGTCCGATATCGCTCGCCAACTCGGCAGGCCACCGAAGGGACCCCGATGAGCGCCGCTTTTTATCTGCTTGTCAGACTGGACAAAAGAGAGAAACTCCTGAGCGTCGCCCAGGCGCTGGACCAGTTCAGCCAGATCATCCGCTGGGACGCTGTCGACGGCTACTACGGTCTGGTTATCAAGGCAACCGGCAACCCCAGGGAGCTCTCTCGTCACCTCGAAAAGCTTTACGGTGTCACCGAGCTGTCTGTCTGTGAGTTGACGCAGGACAATGAAACGACCACCGACGGCGATGACGAACGTTTCCGCAGCTACGTCTTCCTGGAAACTGACCGGGGCAAAAGAGAGCAGATTCGACGGTTCCTGGGCGAGAGCGACAACGTCGCCTTTTGTTCGCCCTGCCTGGGTAAATTCGACGGCGTGGCCGTAGTGCACGGCGAAACTTTCGACGAAGTTGACAGATTTCTCAATGAGCAGGTCAGGCCGCTGGACGGCGTTCTGCGCCTCAAGCAGGACCGCATTATTCATCTGGATAGGATTTGAGAGGTTTATTGATGCCCGGTACGGTGGAAGATCACTTCAAGACTTTCAATGTCGACCTGTGGAAATACGACGGCCAGGCGGGTGCCCTCATTCCTTTGCTCCAGTCGGCCCAGGACACGTATGGCTACATTTCAGAAAAAGCCATCGACTACATAAGTCACGTAACCGGCATTCCGGCCGCCGAGATTTACGGGGTGGTCACGTTTTACGCCCAGTTTCGGACGAAACCCCTGGGCAAATACGTTATCAAGGTGTGCAACGGTACGGCCTGCCACGTCAACGGCGCCAAGGGTATCGGCGACACTATCACCGACGAGTTGAACCTCGACTACGACGAAACCTCCGACGACGGCAATTTCTCCATGCTTTCCGTTGCCTGCATCGGCTGCTGTTCGCTGGCCCCGGTCATTGTGATTAACGATGAAACCTATGGTCGCCTGACCCCGGCCAAGCTCCGCAAGATTCTGCGAACGTATAAGCATCGCGCCAAACAGCAAGCTAAAGCCGAGGCGGGAGACTAAAGACAGTTTATGAAAACGGTAAAAGTAGGCCTGGGAACTTGCGGCATATCGGCCGGCGGCGAGAAAGTCTTTCAGGCTTTTCAGGACGAGTTGAAAGAACACCCGCAGGCCTTTATCCTCAAGGAAACCGGGTGCGTCGGCATGTGCTACCGGGAGGTGCTGGTCGAGGTCAGCAACGGCAACGGCGAAGGTCATCTTTACGGTGAAGTGACGCCCGAGCGCGTCGGTCGCATTGTCGAAGAGGATATTCTAAAAGATTCCGGCATCGATGAATGGCTCGTTCGGGGCGAAGGCCGTGAGCCCGGCTTTTTCGAGAACCAGACCCGCATCGTCCTGCGCAACTGCGGCATTATCGACCCCGGCTCCATCGAGGAGTATATCGAACACGACGGTTATAAAGCCGCGCGAACGGCCCTCACCGAAATGACCCCGGAAACAATCATCGAAGAAGTTACTATCTCCGGCCTGAAAGGTCGCGGCGGCGGCGGTTTCCCCACCGGGACCAAGTGGAAATTCACTCGTCAGGCTCCCGGTGATGCCAAGTATATCATCTGCAACGCCGACGAAGGCGACCCCGGCGCCTTTATGGATCGCTCCATTCTCGAAGGCGACCCCAACGCCGTTCTGGAAGGCATGATTATCGCCGGTTTTGCCATCGGAGCCTCCGAGGCATATGTCTACTGCCGCGCCGAGTACCCCAAGGCCGTGGCGCGGCTGCGGCAGGCCATCGCCCAGGCCAAAAAACACAATTTCCTCGGCCGGAATATCTTCGGCACCGACCTCAGCTTCGATATCAAGGTCAAAGAGGGCGCCGGCGCTTTCGTGTGCGGCGAGGAAACGGCCCTGATTGCCTCCCTCGAGGGCCGCCGCGGAATGCCGCGTTTTCGCCCCCCCTTCCCCGCCCAGTCCGGCCTGTGGGGCAAACCGACCAATATCAACAACGTCGAGACTTACGCTAATGTCCCCTGGATTATTCTGAACGGCGGGGCGGCCTACGCCGCCTATGGCACCGACGACAGCAAGGGCACCAAGGTCTTCGCCATGGCGGGCAAAGTCCGCCGCACGGGACTGGTGGAAGTACCCATGGGCATAACCATCAATTCCATCATTTTTGATGTCTGCGGCGGCATCATCGACGACAGGAAATTCAAAGCCGTCCAGATGGGTGGCCCCTCGGGCGGCTGCATCCCGGCCGACATGTGCGACATCCAGATCGACTACCAGCAGATCAACCGGACCGGCGCCATCATGGGCTCCGGCGGGCTGATCGTCATGGACGAAACCACCTGCATGGTCGACGTCGCCAAGTTTTTCCTGACCTTCACCCAGCTCGAATCCTGCGGCAAGTGCACCTTCTGTCGTATTGGCACCAAGCGCATGCTGGAGATTCTGGAGCGCATCACTGTCGGCGAAGGCACCATGGAAGACCTGGACAACCTCGACGAACTCAGCGAACAGATCAAGGATGCTTCACTCTGCGGCCTGGGCCAGACGGCCCCCAACCCGGTCCTGACCACCCTCAAGCATTTTCGTGATGAATACGTCGCCCACATCAGGGACAAGAAATGCCCGGCCCATGTCTGCCCGACCCTGCTGACCTACACCATAAACGACAACTGCACCGGCTGCACCGTCTGCGCCAAAGCCTGTCCCACCGAGGCCATCTTCGGGGAGAAAAAGGAGCTCCACGTCATCGAACAGGACAAGTGTATCAAATGCGGCAAATGCTTCACCGTCTGTCGCTTCGATGCCGTTGACAAGGATTGAGACGAGTCATGGTTAAACTGACGATAAATGGGCAACAGGTCACCGCTTCACCGGACCAAACCATTCTCCAGGTCTGCCGTGACCGGAAGCTGGATAATATCCCCACTCTCTGCTATGATCCCAAGCTGCCGCCCTATGGTTCGTGCTTCCTGTGCGTGGTGGAACTCGAAGGCCAGCGTCGGCTGTTCCCCTCCTGCGCCACCAAAGTCGCCAAGGGCATGAACGTCAAAACCCGCTCGCCCAAAGTCCTGCGGGCCCGCAAAACCTGTCTGGAGCTGCTGCTTTCCGACCATTATGCCGA